>NZ_JBNYXS010000001.1:0-274258 GCF_051380775.1 Janthinobacterium pasteuri
CTACGCATATTCCACGGGGTAGCCAGCCATTACCTGCCGAATTATCTGGGGTGGCGCTGGATACTCGACGCCGGACGCATCCGCTCCCCACAAACATTGTTGAAGGCAACCATGGGAGAGTTCCCACACCTTACGGTGACATAGCCAAAAAAAACCGGTGCAGCAGCACCGGCTTTTCACACTGACAATCGTCAAGATCGGATTTATTTCTTCGCAGTCATTGCCTTGTCCAGCGCGCGGGCCGTGACGAATTCCGGACGGATATCGTTCGGCACGGCTTTCATCTTGTCGAGCGCCACTTGCACTTCAGGACGGATCACCACGTACTTGCTCATCAACGCTTGCGCGCGCGCATAATCGCCCGTCGCCTCGATGGTCAAGAATTCACGGTCCAGGTCGATCACGGCCTGTTTGATCTTGCCAAAATCAACGCCAAACTTGCCGTCGCCCAGGGAAACAAAACCGCCCTTGTCGAGGATGTAATTCATCTGGATGGCCATGCCGCGCGCATGCGAATCCGTCAGGCCGAAATGCAGGGTGCGGAAACCGGAGGCGAGGAAAGTGTTGTACAGCTTGCGCTCGGCCGCCTCGCCCTGGCCCAGGGTATCGTTGAGTTGCCCCTTGTCCATCATGTAGCGCAGCGCGAACAGGCCCGTGATATCGGCCTTGGCTTCCTCAATGGTGGAGTACGCTTCCTTCAAGTCCTGGCGCGGCGTGGAGGGCTTGCCGTCGACGACGGTGGCGTGCGGGCCCAGGCCATGCATGATTTCATGCGCGAGGATGTGCGTGAAGAAGGAATTGAAGTCGACGTCCTGCTGCGCATCGGCTGTCAGCACCAGTTTCGAGATCGGCGTCAGGGTAGCCTTGAACTTGGCTTCCTGCACGTTTTTCAGCATCACGCGCTTGGAGCCGCGCGCGCTGATGATGCGCTCGTCGTTGGGCAGGTTGTACGCGGCCGTCTGCACTGCCATGTTGCCGTCGCCGGCGCCATATACCTGGTTGACCACCACCATCGGCGCCAGCGCGCCCACTTTCGGGTTGCGGTACCGGGCGTCGAGCGGCAGGTTGTCTTCCAGCTCCTGCATGTGCTTGGCGAAGAAATTGAGCTTTTGCGTTTCCTCCTGGTCGCGGATGTTCACATAGGCTTCGAACGCGGCCTTGTAGCCGAACAGCTCGTCGTTATATGTTTCATACGGGCCGATGGTGATGTCGACGGGCGAGTCGAGATCCATCCAGGCGAAGTCGGACGGCAGATAGTCATTGTCGAGGAAAGCCTTGGCGCGCAGGGTGAGGAATTTTTTCAGCGATGCGTTGTCCGTGGCGGCAGCCGCCTCGTCGAGCAGCCTGGCCAGTTGTTTCAGTTCCACCTTGTACTCGTCCGAGTATTTGACAGTCTGGTATTTGCCATCCTTGCCCGCGCGAATCGTCGTGAAAAACCATTGCGCCTGCTGCTTGTCGTCCGCTGGCAAGCCGTTCATCCACGCTTCCAGGCTGGCCTTGGTGGCGCCCTGCGGATAGAAATTACCCGCTTCCGGCTTGTGCGCGGGAATGGCGATGCCCGCATAGCTGGCCGGCATGAACGAGGCGTGCGCGTCGAGCACCGACCATGGCCCCTTGTTGATCCAGAAATAGTTCAGGCGCGCCTGGCCCAGCGTTGATTTGTCCTTCTTCAAGGCCGTCCACAGCGCTTCATTGCCGGACCAGCGCTGGCGCAGTTGCAGCACGTCGACCAGCTTGGCCGCTTCGACCAGCTTGGCGATGGCCTGGCGGTCGCCCGCAGACAGGTGGGACGTATCGGCGCTCAGCGCGACGGGCGCGTAACGGGCGCTCATGGTGGTCAGTTGTTGCGCTGTTGCGGGGGTGGCTGGCGTTGCGGCACAGGCGCTGCCGACGGCAGCGGCCATCAGCAGGGGAATCAGGAGTTTTTTCATGGGGGTCTCGGTAAGATTTTTCTCAGAAGCGGCTGGCGCGGATGGCGCGCTACCGCTTTCTTGCTCAGTCTGCGATTGTCCCACCTGCCCCATGGCATGGCAAGCCGCTTACCAGACCTTGTACACCTGCCCCGTCTGCGCCCCTTCCACGCTGCGGCTATAAGCCAGGGCCACGCGGCTGGCGGCGGCCGGCTCGAAGCCGTAGAAGTAGGGACCATACGCTTCCAGCGATTCGGCCAGCACCGTGGGGCTGACGGCATTGATGCGCACGCCGCGTGCCAGTTCGATGGCAGCGCCCCGCACGAAGCCTTCCACGGCTGCATTCGTCATGCTGGCGGCCGCGCCGAAGCGGATAGGCTGCTCGGCCACGATGCCGCTGGTCAGGGTGATCGAGCCACCATCGTTCAGATATTCCTGCGCCACCAGCGCCACGTTCACCTGGCCCATCAGCTTGCTGTCCAGGCCTAGCTGGAATTGCTCGGGAGTAAATTCGGCCAGCGGGCCGAAATGCAGCTTGCCGGCCGTGACGATGACGGCGTCGACCTTGCCGATGCGCTTGAACAGGGCGCGCACTTGCGCGATGTCGCCCATGTCGGCCTGATGCGTGCCGCTGCGGCTACCCACTTCGATGATTTCATGGCGTTGCGCCAGTTGTGCCGCGACGGCCGCGCCGATGGTGCCGCTGGCACCGATGATGACGATTTTCATGCTGCTTCCTTGTCTGGGGTTGAACGATGGAGCCAGTATGCGCCGCTTCCAAAAAGGAATAAATACGCTAGAATTTACAAGATTACTAACTCACAATTTGCAATCAAGGTGCCCATGGATAAATTGCGCAGCATGGAGATTTTTGTCGCCGTCGTCGATGCGGGCAGTTTCACGGCCGCCGCCGAGGCGTTCCAGATTTCACCCGTGATGGTGGGCAAGCACATCAGGCAGCTCGAAGAGCGGCTGGGCGCGCGGCTGCTGGCGCGCACCACGCGCCGGCAAAGCCTGACGGAAATCGGCCAGCAGTATGTGGAGCAGTGCCGCCAGATCCTGGCCAGCATCCATGCGGCCGAACGTGGCGCGGAAGCCATGCGCACGGCGCCGCGCGGCAAGCTGAAAATCACGGCGCCCGTGTCGTTCGGCAGCGAGTGCATCGCGCCGCTGCTGGCGGACTACCTCGATGCGTATCCGGAAGTAAGCCTGGAATTGAACCTGAACGACAGGACGGTAGACCTGGTGGAAGAAGGGTTTGATGCGGCCATCCGCATCGGCAAGCTGGAAGATTCCGCCATGGTGGCGCGCGCGCTGCGGCCGTATGCGATGGTGATTTGCGCCGCGCCCGCCTACCTGGCCAAACATGGCATGCCGCGCACGCCGGCCGACCTGGCGCGCCACGAGTGCCTGGATTTCATGCAGTGGACGCGCCATGTGCGCTGGCGCCTGGCCAGGAGCGGCGACGACGATGGCAGCCCCGTGCGCGAGAGCCGCTTCCGCTCGAACAATGGGCAGGCATTGCGTGTGGCGGCCCTGCACGGCTTTGGCATCGTCATGCAGGCGGAAATCCTGATGGCCAGCGATATCGCCGCCGGCAGGCTGGTGCCGCTGCTGGCCGACTATGTGCCGGCGCCGCGCCCCATGCACCTCGTGTATGCGCGCGACCGCCAGCCCACGCCCAAGCTGACGACCTTCATCGATTTTCTGCTGGAACGCTACGGGCCAGCGGCGACACCGCCGCCGGCCACGCTCACGTAACCGTCGTACCTAGTTCACCTCGTACTTAGTTGGCCTTCGCCAGCTTCGCCAGTTCGCCGTCCGGTTTCCAACCGGCGCCCAGGGAACGGGCCACGGCGACCGTCGCCAGCAAACGCTGGGTCTTGATCTGCACGGCGGCGCGGTCCGCTGCCAGCGAGCTGCGCTGTGCATCGGTGACGTCCAGGTAGGTCGAGATACCGCGCTCGTAGCGCGTGCGCGCCACCAGATAGGCGCGCGCAGCGGCGGCTTGCGACAGGGCCTGTGCGTCGCCCTGCAACTGGCGCTGCTCCACGTCGGACAGCGCGTCTTCCACTTCGCGCAAAGCCGTCAGCAATTTCGTTTCATGGTTCGCCACAGCTTCCGCATAGCGCGCCTTGCTCAAATCCAGGTTGGCCTGGTTGCGGCCACCGTCGAAGATCGGCAGGGACAGGGCCAGAGGGCCAAAGCTGAACTGGCGCGAACCGCCCTGCGCCAGGTCGCGCAGCTTTTCCGAGGCGTAGCCGAAATTGCCCGTCAATTGCAGCGACGGGTAAAACGCGCCTTCGGCCACGCCCACTTGCGCGTTCGCCGCGCGCAGGCTCGCCACGCTGGAGACCAGGTCCGGGCGGTGCGCCAGCAGGCTGGCCGGCAAGCCGACGGGAATGGCGGGGGGCAGCGGCAAGCTGGAAGGTTCAGCCGCCACCGGCAATTGCAGCGCCGACGGCGGCTTGCCCGTCAGGGTAGCCAGGCTGTTTTCCAGCTGGTTGCGCTGGCGCTTGACTTCATGCAGGTCGGCCTGGGCGTTCGACAGTTCGACTTTCGCGCGCGCCAGGTCCAGCTCATTCGTCAGTCCCGCATTGAAACGCGCCTCGACCAGCTGCGCCGACTCGCGGCGCGTGTCCAAGGCGCCATTCAGGATGGCCATTTCCGCGTCCAGCCCGCGCAGCTGCCAGTAATTGCTGGCCACTTGTGCCGACAGCATCAGCAGCACGCCGTCACGGTCTGCCTGCGCGGCCAGCGCCTGCGAGTCAGCCGCTTCGACCATGCGTTTCACGCGGCCCAGCAAGTCGACTTCATACGACAGCGAGCCGCCCACGGAAAAATTATTGCCGCTGATGGAGCGGTTGCCCAGGGCCAGACCCTGCGAGGTGTTGGCCGAAGTGCGCGAATTTGAGATGCCGGTGCTGACGTTGACGCTCGGGCCCTGGTTGGCACGCGCCGTGCCGCTTTGCGCCAGTGCCTGCAGCAGGCGCTCACCCGCCGCTTTCACGCTGGGATTGTCCTGCAGCGCGCTTTGCTCCAGGCGGTCCAGGGTAGCGTCGCCATAAATGCTCCACCACGCCTTGGGCAGCTGCGCGGCATCCGCTGCGGCAGCGCCGTGGCGGAAAACGCCGTTGTCGATGCCGGCCACATTCGCCGGGGCAGTGAAATCCTGGCCCACGGTACCGCAGGCGGACAGCGCTACGGCAAGGGAAGCGGCCAGCGCGATTTTCGTCAATACTGTTTGCATGGTGTATACCTTCTTGTTCTTTAAGGGCTTGCGTCGGCGGTCAATGACCGCCGCCACCGCCACCGGGGGCTTTGAGTTTGTCGGCCAGCCACAGGGGCACGATACAGACCAGCAGGATGGCGCCGATCAGGAAGAAACCATCGTTGTAGGCCATCACGTACGCTTCGCGGCGCACGATGCCGTCGATCGCCTGCAAGGCCTGGTTGCCGGCCGTGACAGCGTCATAACCCTTGGCCATGAACGAGGACGTCAGCTGGTCGATGCGCAGCTGCGTGGCGCTGGAATACGCATTGATCGCTTCACCCAGGCGTTGCGAGTGGAAATGCTCGCGGGTGCTCAGGGCCGTCGCCAGCAGGGCGATGCCGATCGAGCCGCCCAGGTTGCGCGTCATATTGAACAGGCTCGAAGCGGACGGCATGTCCTTCGGCGCGATGCCCTTCATGGCGAAGTTCGACAGGGTCAGCATGACGAAGGGCTGGCCCAGCGCGCGCACCACCTGCGACCATAGCAGCTGGTCGTAGCCGGTGGAAGCGTCCATGTAGGCATTCATCATGCACGAGCCGCCAAACAGCAGCAGGCCGAACGAGCACAGGATGCGGTTATCCACCACCGACGACAGCTTGGCGACGAAGGGCATGATGAACAGCTGCGGCAAGCCCACCCACATGATGACTTCACCGATCTGCATCGGCGAATAGCCGGCGATCTGGCCCAGGAACAGGGGCAGCAAAAAGGCCGAGCCATACAGGCCCATGCCCGTCACGGCCGACAGCACGGTGGCGACCAGAAAATTGCGCTGGCCGTACAGGGCCAGGTTGACGAACGGTTCGGCGCGCGTGGCGCTGGTGACGACCCAGCCCAGGATGCCCGTCAGGGCCAGTGCCGCAAAGGCGATGATGAAGCCCGAGTCGAACCAGTCCTTCGAATTGCCCTCTTCCAGGAAGATAGTCAGGCAACCCAGGCCCAGGGCCATGAAGAAGATGCCCAGCCAGTCGGCTTTCCAGAACATCTCCAGCTTCATCGGCTCCTTGTCCAGGCCATAGATCATGCCGGCGATCAGCAGCACGCCCGGCACCCAGTTGATGTAGAAAATCGAAGGCCAGCCATACAGCTCGGAGAGATAGCCGCCCAGGGTCGGGCCCATGGCCGGCGCCAGGGTAGCCGTCAAGCCAAAGATGGCCATGCCGACGGCGCGCTTCGACGGCGGCAGCTTGAGCATCACCAGGGTGAACGCCATGGGGATCAGGGCGCCGCCGGTGAACCCTTGCAGCATGCGGAAGACAATCATGCTTTCCAGGTTCCAGGCCGTGCCGCACAGGGTGGAGAACAGCAGGAAGAAAGCGGTGGTGCCGATCATGTAGGTGCGCAAGCCGAACACGCGCGCCAGCAGCGCGGTGAGGGGAATGACGATAATTTCCGCCACCAGGTAAGCCGTGGAAATCCACGAGCCCTCTTCCTGGGTGGCCGACAGCGAGCCAAGGATATCCTTGAGCGAGGAGTTGGTGATCTGGATGTCGAGCACCGCCATGAAGGCACCCAGCATGCCGGCGGCGACCGCCAGCCAGGTGCGCCCGGAGACTTTCTCGCTGATCACGGGAAACGCCGGCGATGCCGCCGGTGTATTGGAAGGGCTGCTCATGGAAACTTAGCGGGCGGCGCTCTGCGCGGCGGGAGCAGCTGGTGCGGCGGCGTGGCGCGGCGCCTTGTCCTGATCCGCATTGGGCTGGTTCACTTCCACTTCGGCGATCACCGACATGCCCGGCACCAGGCGGCCATTCATGGCCTTGATGTCTTCCGGCTGGAAGACGATTTTCACGGGCACGCGCTGCACGATCTTGGTGAAGTTACCGGTGGCGTTATCGGCCGGCAGCAGGGCGAATTGCGCGCCCGAGGCAGGCGCGAAGCTGTCGACCGTGCCCACCAGTTTCTTGCCCGGCATGGCGTCGATGGTCACGTGCACGCTCTGTCCGCGGTGCAGGTCGGCCAATTGGGTTTCCTTGAAGTTGGCGGTGACCCAGACGTTATCCTGCACGATGGCCGTCAATTGCTGGCCAGGCTGCACGCGCATGCCTGTTTCCACATTACGCTTGCCGATGCGGCCGGCGACGGGGGCCAGGACGCGGTTGTATTGCAGTTGCTGTTCCGCGTCCTTCAATTGCACGCGCAGCACGGCCACCTGGGCCTTGGCCACGTCGCGCGCAGCTTGCGCCGCACCGATCTGCGCCTTCGCGGCGGAAGCGCTGTCGCGGCGGGCGGCCAGGTCGGCCACGGCGCTGGAGCGGGCTGCGTTGGCGGCGTCCAGTTCCGCTTTCGAGACGGCTTTCATCTGGCTCGTGTACAGCTGGCCATAACGCTCGGCATCCTGTTTCGCGCGCAGCAGTTGCGCATCGGCTTGCGCCACTTGCGCCTGGGCGGCACTGGCCTGCGCCTGCACTTGCGCGATCTGCGCGTCGGCTTGCAGCACTTGCTGCTCGGCGCTGGCGATCTGCGCGGCGATCTGCTCGGTTTTCACGCGCTGGTCGAACGGATCGAGTTCGGCGATCACGTCGCCCTCTTTCACCATTTGATTGTCATCGATGAAAACCTTGGTGACGACGCCGGAAATGCGCGCCGAGACGGGATGCACGTGGCCGGACACATAAGCATTTTCTGTTTCCACGAAATAGTGGCTGCGGTACCACATGCGCGCGCCGGCGCCCAGCGCGACGAGGACGATCAGGCCGGCGATGATTTTTACGCGGTTGTTAGGTGGTGCGGAGCTGGCGGAAGCGGCGGGCGCGGAAGGGGCGGCAGGGGCCGCGGGTGGGACGGCGCTCAGCACCTTGTGCTCTGCTTGACCTGGCTGGTTGGACATACTCGCTCCGAAAATGAAATGATATAGGTTCATTATTGGGCAAAGAAAAACCAAAGTCAAGAAATGAAACGATTGCATTTCATTTTAATTTGCACTACAGTGTGAGCCATCACTTACCTTCCACCTTAAAAAGAGACCCAGACCATGTCCGATCCCGGCCTCAGCGATACCTTGCCCACCGATACAGAATCCGACGCCGCCGCCCAGGAGCTTTCCTGCTGCGGCAAGCCTGCCGGCCGCCCGCGCGCGGCCGACATGGAAGCGCGCATGGAAAACCTGCTGCACACGGCGGGCTGCCTGTTTCTGGAAAAAGGGTATGGGAAGGTGAGCCTGGAAATGATCGCCCGCGAAGCCCATGTGGCCGTGCGCACGATTTATGTGAAATTTGGCGGCAAGTCGGGCTTGTTCAATGCCGTGGTGGAATTGCGCCGCGCCGCCTACTTCTCGACCATGCCGGCGCTGGAAACGGATATGCGGCCCCTGCCCGCCATCCTGGGCGAGTTCGGCCTGCTGTTCGTGCAACTCGTCACCATGCCCGCTGCCATCCGCCTGAATCGCATGGTGGTGGCCGAAGCGGCCACGCATCCGGAGCTGGCGGAAACGTTTTACAAGGTGGGACCGGGACAGACGCGCGAGATGCTGACCAAGTTTTTCAGCCGTCCCGACATCGCGCCCCTGTTTCGCGCGGAGTTGACGCCCTCCATCCTGGCGCTGCACCTGCTCAACTGCCTGCTGGGGGACCAGATGTCGCGCCTGCTGTTTCCGCCACAGGCGCAACCGGATGTGGCGCAATTGCGCGCCAAGGTGGCAGTCAGTCTCGACCTGTTCCTGCACGGCACCCTGCGCCAGCCGCTCGCGGCCTGACGCGCGATTCAGCCCTGGCAGCCGCCCTCTTCCTGCATCGTCGCTGCGGCACGCTCATCGTTCAAGCCCAGCGCACGCAGGAAAGGCTGGGCGGCGGACGGGTCATCAAGACTAAGTGAAGACTCACTTCCATCGTGACGTTCCGGGCCATAGCGCATCAGGTCGAACGAGGTTTCAAAGCGCTGCGCCAGGAAGTAGGTGCGGAAGTAATCGAAGGCAAACGCCACCTGGCCATCGGCCAGCAGCAGCAAGCCATGCGCATACAGCGGTGCCAGCCAGTCGCTTGCCGGCATGTTCCGGCCCTTCACGCCGCAATAGTCGCTGGCAAAACGCTGCAGTTCCCCTTCGCCGAGGAACAGGGTCTTGGCTTCGAACATCACGAACGCCAGCTCGATCAGGAATTCGCGCGTATCGGCAGCCACGCCAGCATCCTCACGCTGCTGCGCGCCCACCTTGCCCAGCAAGCCATCGAAATAGGCGCGTTCGCCTGCCAGCTGCGGCAGCAAGGTGGCAAACACATACTCGGCATCCATCTGCCCCGTTTCCTGGCCATTCGGCGTGTACAGCACCGACAGGGCGAAGTTCTTGCTCACTTGGTCGAACTCGCGCAGGGAGACCTTCCACTGCGCGCCTGGCGCGTCGCCATCGGCCACGCCCATGCCGAACTCGAGCACGGAAAATGCCGCCATCTGGCCATGCGCACCGTACAGGCTGCCGGGATTGCTCTTGAACAGGATGCCTAGCGACTTCATCAGCGAACTGGCGTCACCCGTATGCTGGTGGCCGTGGAACACGGCGTGGATATTCTTGTAGTGCGCGCGCTGCTCGGCACTGGCGTGCTCATCGGCGGAGAAAAAACTGAAGCCAGCATTGCCCAGCGCCGCAGCCGCGACACCCTGCACGCGGCTGCCCGGCACCAGGTAGAAACGCGCACCGGGCAAGCTGGCCGCCTGCAACAAGGGACGCAGGAAATATTCGTAGACATACAGGGGCGTCGTGCCGGCACAGGCGTCCAGCGCCACCAGCTGGCCTGTGAAGAAAATCGCATCGATCTGCTTGCCCGCCGCCAGGATAGCAGCCACATCCTGGTACAAGGCATGCAGCATCACGGCTTGCTCTTGCTCATCAGCCCGACGCATACGAACATCGGCAATATGAAGGGCGGTAAACTTTTTCATTGTTGCAAAACTTTCTCAGGGCCTATCCCAGTAGGGAGCGTCTTCTGCTGGTCGTTCATCAGGAGCGCGGACAAGGCGTGCGGAAGACGCGTAGCGAGCCACGCGAAGACGATCAACGCAGCCCCCGCTTCCGAGGGGCGCCAGCAGGGGGCATATTCATCTACCGGGACAGGCTCTTAGTAGAGCGGAACTTGACCGACCCACACACTGGCAACATTCCAGGAAAAATCACACGCTTCTGTTGCAGCAAAAGCAAAACATGGTTACAGACCTCCATTCTGCCACTTTTTCCATACGGCAATACTCACCAATATTCACATGCGATGGATACGCCACACCCCATCTGCGGTTTACGCTGCCAAGACCAGGCGAAATAAAAAAACCGGGAACACGTCCCGGTTTTTTTAGTACTGAAAGTTAACTCTTTATCAGCGCTTGCGCGGTGGCGGCAAGTCCGTGCACACGCCTTCGTACACTTCAGCGGCCATGCCGATCGACTCGCCCAGGGTCGGGTGCGGGTGGATGGTCTTGCCGATGTCGGTGCCGTCGCAGCCCATTTCGATGGCCAGGGCGATTTCGCCAATCATATCGCCCGCATGCGTGCCGACGATGGTGCCGCCGATGATGCGATGCGTTTCTGCATCGAACAGCAGCTTGGTGAAGCCTTCGGCACGGCCATTGGCCACGGCGCGGCCGGAAGCTGCCCAAGGGAAGTGGCCCTTCTCGACCTTGATGCCCTTGGCTTTCGCTTCGTCTTCCGTGATGCCGGCCCATGCCACTTCCGGGTCCGTATAGGCGACCGATGGAATCACCTTGACGTCGAAGTGCGACTTCTGGCCGGCGGCAGCTTCCGCTGCCACGTGGGCTTCATGCACGGCCTTGTGCGCCAGCATCGGCTGGCCCACCAGGTCGCCGATGGCGAAGATATTCGGTACGTTGGTGCGCATCTGGCTGTCGACGTTGATGAAACCACGGTCCGTGACCTGCACGCCGGCCTTGTCAGCAGCCAGCTTCTTGCCGTTCGGGCTACGGCCCACGGCGACGAGCACCAGGTCGTAGATTTGCGGCGCCGGCGCCGTGGCACCCGCTTCAGCCGCTTCGAACGTGACCTTGATGCCTTCCGGCAGTGCCTCGACGGCCACCGTCTTGGTCTTGGTCATGATGTTGTCGAAGCGTTTTTCATTGAACTTCTGCCACACCTTGACGGCGTCGCGGTCGGCGCCCTGCATCAGGCCATCCATCATTTCGACCACGTCGATGCGCGCGCCAAACGTGGAGTATACAGTCGCCATTTCCAGGCCGATGATGCCGCCGCCGATGACCAGCATGCGTTTCGGGATCTGGCGCAATTCCAGCGCGCCCGTCGAATCGACGATGCGCGGGTCTTCCGGCACGAACGGCAGCTTCACCACGGACGAGCCGGCGGCGATGATGGCTTGCTTGAACTGCACGACCTTTTTAGAGCCGTCAGCCGCCGTCACTTCGATGTGGTTCGCGCTGAGGAACTGGCCCACGCCGGTGACGACTTGCGTCTTGCGCGCCTTGGCCATGCCAGCCAGGCCGCCCGTCATGTTCGAGATGACACCTTCCTTGTACTTGCGTACCTGGTCGATATCGATCGTCGGCTTGGCAAACGTCACGCCCGTGTTGGACATGTGCGCCGTTTCATCGATGACGGAGGCGACGTGCAGCAGCGCCTTCGACGGGATGCAGCCCACGTTCAGGCACACGCCGCCCAGGGTGGCGTAGCGCTCGACGATGACCGTCGACATGCCCAGATCGGCCGCGCGGAACGCCGCCGAATAACCGCCAGGACCGCCGCCCAATACCATCATGTCGACGTCGATGTCGACCTGGCCGCTGTAATTGCCGGCCGGGATGGCGGCGGCAACTGGTGCCGCCGCAGGGGCGGCTGCCGGAGCTGCGGCCGCTGGCGCAGGAGCAGGAGCAGGAGCAGCCGCCGGCGCAGCAGCTGCCGCGCCTTCAGACGCTTCCACCACCAGCAGCGCGCTGCCTTCGGCGATCTTGTCGCCAACCTTGACCTTGATTTCCTTGACGACACCCGCATGGGTCGAAGGAATTTCCATGCTGGCCTTGTCCGATTCGACCGTGATCAGGGACTGGTCCACCTTGATGGTGTCGCCCACCTTGACCATCAGTTCGATGACTTCGACTTCCTTGAAGTCGCCGATATTCGGTACTTTTACCTCTACTGTGCTCATCAATCGCTCCTTACAGCAGAATTTTGCGCATGTCGGCCAGGACTTCGCCGAGGTACACGGAGAATCGCGCGCCCATCGCGCCATCGACCACGCGGTGGTCGTAGGACAGCGAGGTGCCCATCATCAAGCGTGGCTGGAAGGCCTTGCCATCCCATACCGGCTTGATCGAGGCTTTCGACAGACCCAGAATCGCCACTTCCGGCGCATTCACGATAGGCGTGAAGTGCGTCCCGCCGATGCCGCCCAGGGACGAGATCGTGAAGCTGGCGCCCTGCATGTCGGCCGGTTTCAGCTTGCCTTCGCGCGCCTGCAGCGACAGTTCCGTCATTTCGCGGGCGATCTGCGAGACCGATTTCTGGTCCGCGCCCTTGATCACCGGTACCACCAGGCCATTCGGCGTGTCGGCCGCGAAGCCGATGTTGTAGTACTGCTTGAGGATCAGGTTCTCACCCTTGGCGTCGAGCGACGCGTTAAACGCGGGGAATTTCTTCAGCGCGGCAACGGACGCCTTGATGACGAAGGCCAGCATGGTCAGCTTGGCCGCATCCTTGTTCTTCGCATTGGCCGCGTTGGTGTCGACGCGGAACGCTTCCAGGTCCGTCACGTCCGCTTCGTCGAATTGCGTGACGTGCGGGATCATGACCCAGTTGCGGTGCAGATTCGGGCCCGAGATTTTCTTGATGCGCGACAGCGGCAGCAATTCGGTCGTGCCGAATTTGCTGAAGTCCAGCGACGGCCATGGCAGCAGGTCCAGGCCCACGCCCGAACCGGCTTTGGCGACCGGTGCATTTGGCGCGGCGACGGCGCCCGACATCACGCCCTTGACGAAGTTCTGCACGTCTTCCTGGGTGATGCGGCCCTTCGGACCGGAACCGCCCACGCGGGCCAGGTCCACGCCCAGTTCGCGCGCAAACTTGCGGATCGATGGCGACGCGTGCGCCAGCTTGCCATTTGCGGCAGGTGCGGCGGCAGGGGCAGCAGCGGCGACCGGTGCCGAAGCGACGGCGGCGGCTGGCGCGGCAGCAGCTTGCGCGGCCGGTGCAGGAGCGGCGGCAGGGGCAGCAGCAGGAGCAGCAGCGCCACCGGTCGTTTCCACGACCAGTACCAGCGAACCCTTGGCAACCTTGTCGCCAACCTTGACTTTCAATTCTTTCACGATACCGGCGTGGCTCGATGGAATTTCCATGCTGGCCTTGTCCGATTCGACCGTCAGCAGCGACTGGTCGACCTTGATCGCATCGCCCACCTTGACCATCAGTTCGATGACTTCGACTTCCTTGAAGTCGCCGATATCGGGCACGGTCACGTCGACCAGACCGCCGGCGGCTGGCGCAGGGGCGGCGGCAGGTGCCGCTTCAGCAACTGGCGCGGCTGCCGGTGCAGGCGCAGCGGCGGCAGCTGCAGGCGCAGGCGCCGATGCGTCGTCCGCCACTTCCAGCAGCAGGACCAGCGAACCTTCGGCGATCTTGTCGCCCACGTTGACTTTCAATTCCTTGACGACACCGGCGTGGCTCGATGGAATTTCCATGCTGGCCTTGTCCGATTCGACCGTGATCAGGGACTGGTCGACCTTGACCGTATCGCCTGGCTTGACCATCAGTTCAATGATCTCGACTTCCTTGAAATCGCCGATATCCGGGACTTTGACTTCCACAATGCTCATAGCTTGCTCCGTTATTTTATTTGTCAGATGGACCCGCACACACGCCAGGGCGGCACTTTCGCACCGCCCTGGCATCATCGGGTCCGCACAACGATTACTGGGTCACCGGATTCGGTTTGTTCGCGTCGATGCCGTACTTGGCGATCGCCTGCTCCACCACCGACACGTCGATCTTGCCTTCGTCAGCCAGCGATTTCAACGCGGCCACGGTGACATAATAACGGTTCACTTCGAAGAACTCGCGCAGCTTGGCGCGGCTGTCCGAGCGGCCAAAGCCATCGGTGCCCAACACTTTGTAAGTGCGGCCCTTCGGCATGAAGGCGCGGATCTGTTCTGCAAACGCGCGCATGTAATCGGTCGTGGCGACGATCGGGCCATCCGTGTCCTGCATCAGCGACGTCACGTACGGCACGCGCTGCGCTTTCGACGGGTTGACCATGTTCCAGCGCTCGGCATCCTGGCCATCGCGGGCCACCAGGGTCAGCGACGGCGCCGACCACACGTCTGCAGCCACGCCCCAGTCGTTTTGCAGCAATTCGGCGGCGAAGATCGATTCGCGCAGGATGGTGCCGCAACCGATCAGTTGTACGAGCAGCTTGGCGTCAGCCTGGCCTTCCTGCAGCTTGTACATGCCTTTCAGGATGCCTTCTTCCTGGCCTGGCTTGATGCCTGGCTGGGCGTAGTTCTCGTTCATGATCGTGATGTAGTAGAACACATCTTCCTGGTTGGCGATCATGCGGCGCAGGCCGTCCTGGATGATGACGGCGACTTCATGGCTGAAGGTCGGATCGTACGGCATGCAGGTCGGGATGGTCGCGGCGAAGATATGGCTGTGGCCATCTTCGTGCTGCAAGCCTTCGCCGTTCAGGGTCGTACGGCCAGCCGTGCCGCCCATCAGGAAGCCACGGGCGCGCATGTCGGCCGAAGCCCATACCTGGTCGCCGATGCGCTGGAAGCCGAACATCGAATAGAAGGTGTAGAACGGGATCATGATGCGGTCGTTGGTCGAATACGACGTCGCCGCAGCGATCCACGAGCTCATGCCGCCCGCTTCGTTGATACCCTCTTGCAGGATCTGGCCAGCCTTGTCTTCGCGGTAGTACATGACCTGGTCTTTGTCGACCGGCTCGTACAACTGGCCTTTCGGGTTGTAGATGCCGATCTGGCGGAACAGGCCTTCCATGCCGAAGGTACGCGATTCATCGACCAGGATAGGCACCACGCGCTGGCCCAGGTTCGGGTCTTTCAGCAGGGTCGAAATGACGCGCACGAACGCTTGCGTAGTCGAGATTTCGCGGCCTTCAGGCGTGGCTTCCAGCACGTTCTTGAACGCGTCCAGGCCAGGCACCGGCAGGGTTTCTTCCGATTTCTGGCGGCGCTGCGGCAGGTAGCCGCCCAGGGCCTTGCGGCGCTCGTGCAGGTAGACCATTTCCGGCGCATCGTCGGCTGGCTTGAAGAACGGGATGTCGGCCAGCTTGTCGTCAGGGATAGGCAGCGAGAAGCGGTCGCGCATTTCGCGAATCGCTTCGTCGTCGAGTTTTTTCGTCTGGTGCGCCGTGTTGCGCGCTTCGCCCGACTTGCCCATGCCGTAGCCCTTGATGGTTTTCACCAGCAGGACGGTCGGCTGGCCCTTGTGTTCCTGGGCGATCTTGAATGCCGCGTAGATCTTGTGCGGATCGTGGCCACCACGGGTCAGGCGCCAGATGTCGTCATCGGTCATGTTGGCAACCATTTCCAGCAGCTTCGGATGCTTGCCGAAGAAATGCTTGCGCACGTAGGCGCCATCTTTGGCCTTGTAGTTCTGGTATTCGCCGTCGACGGTTTCCATCATCACGCGTTGCAGGATGCCTTCCTTGTCCTGCGCCAGCAGGGCGTCCCAGCCCGGGCCCCAGATGACTTTGACGACGTTCCAGCCTGCGCCACGGAATTCGCCTTCCAGTTCCTGGATGATCTTGGTATTGCCGCGCACAGGGCCGTCCAGGCGCTGCAGGTTGCAGTTGACCACGATGACCAGGTTGTCGAGCATGTCGCGTGCGGCCAGGCCGATCGCGCCCAGGGATTCCGGCTCGTCCATCTCGCCATCGCCGCAGAAGGCCCAGATCTTGCGGTTGTCGGTTTTCGCGATGCCGCGCGCGTGCAGGTATTTCAGGAAGCGCGCCTGGTAGATCGCCATGTGCGGGCCCAGGCCCATCGACACGGTCGGGAACTGCCAGAAGTCAGGCATCAATTTAGGATGCGGGTACGAAGACAGGCCCTTGCCGTCGACTTCCTTGCGGAAGTTCAGCATTTGCTCTTCGGAGAGGCGGCCTTCAAGGAAGGCGCGCGCGTAGACGCCTGGCGAGGAGTGGCCCTGGATATACAGCAGGTCGCCGCCGTGGTCGGCCGTTGGCGCATGCCAGAAGTGGTTGAAACCGATGCCCAGCATGTTCGCCAGCGAAGCGAACGAGGACAAGTGGCCACCCAGGTCGCCGTCGGCGCGGTTGGCCTTGACCACCATGGCCATGGCGTTCCAGCGCATCCACGAGCGCAGGCGCTCTTCGTATTCCAGATTGCCGGGACAGTGTGCTTCTTGCTTGGTGGGGATGGTATTGACGTAGGCGGTGGTGCTGGAGAACGGGATCTGGGCGCCACGGCGGCGGGCCAGGTCAACCATGCGCTCCATCAGGTAATGCGCGCGTTCCGGACCTTCATTTTCCAGAACGGCTTCGAGCGCGTCCAGCCACTCCTTGGTTTCCTGCATATCCGGGTCGGTGCCGATCTGTGTCGTTACCTGGTTCAGTTGAGCTGACATCTGTTGAGTCTCCTTTGTGAACGCCCCACCCCGATTTTCCGGATCGCTGTCGGACGGTATTTCGCTGATTATTTACTATTAAGTCGGTTTAGTGTGGGGATTCTAACAGCGTATTTACTATTTTTCAAATTACGATATAGCATTTCGTATTGTGAAATCACACTATGAAATTTATGCTGCACTGCCGCAAATTCTGCCCGGAAATTAGGGTGATCAAAGTGCCAAAAACGGCGCCAAAAAAACCGCAGGCCCTTGCGCTCCCTAGGCCACCAGCACACCAGCAAAACGCATTAACGCCCCAGTCGTCCGCACAGGCATACCGGGCCAAGCGGGACTGAAAAATGTCGAGGGCAAGGCGCAGCGACGCAGACAGTACGCCAGTACGGCAAGGAGCTGCAACGCCGCCATCGGCATTTTCTCAGGCCCGCGTCTCTGGCCCGCTTTTATGCCGGGCCAGGCGGGCCTGAAAAATGTCGAGGGCAAGGCGCGGCGACACAGACAGTACGCCAGTACGGCAAGGAGCTGCAACGCCGCCATCGGCATTTTCTCAGGCCCGCGTCTGTGGCCCGCTTTTTAACGTTACGGCATTGGCGCCAAAACCGCCCCTTTGCGCCGCCCGGCTTTATAATCTGTCTTTTCCCTCCCACACAGCCTCCCTACCATGCCAGCACAACTGATCGACGGAATCGCCCTTTCCCAAAAACTGCGCAGCGAAATCGCCACGCGCGCCGCCGCCCTCACGGCCAAGGGCATCCAGCCCGGCCTGGCCGTGATACTCGTCGGCGAAGACCCGGCGAGCCAGGTGTATGTCCGCAACAAGGTCAAGGCGTGCGGCGACGTGGGTTTTCACTCGGTGCTGGAAAAATATGAAGCGGACCTGTCCGAAGCGGACTTGCTGGCACGCATCGCCAGCCTGAATACCGACCCGGCCATCCACGGCATCCTCGTGCAAATGCCCTTGCCCAAGCACATCAACCCGCACAAGGTCATCGAAGCGATTGCCACGACGAAAGACGTGGATGGCTATTCCGTCCTGAGCGCGGGCGAACTGATGACGGGCTTGCCGGGCTTCCGCCCTTGCACGCCGTATGGCTGCATGAAATTGATCGAAAGCACGGGCGTGGACTTGCGCGGCAAGCACGCCGTCGTCATCGGCCGCAGCAACACCGTCGGCAAGCCGATGGCCCTGCTGCTCTTGCAAGCGAACGCTACCGTCACCATCTGCCATAGCGCAACCCCGGACCTGGGCCTGTACACGCGTCAGGCCGACGTCGTCGTGGCCGCCGTCGGCCGCCGCAACACCCTGACAGCCGACATGGTCAAGCCGGGCGCCATCGTTATCGATGTGGGTATGAACCGCGACGACAACGGCAAGCTGTGCGGTGACGTGGATTTTGCCGGTGTGCAAGAAGTCGCCTCCCACATCACGCCCGTGCCGGGTGGTGTTGGCCCGATGACGATCACCATGTTATTGATGAATACCGTCGAAGCCGCAGAACGTATTTAAAAGAGGAGCACCTGAGAAAATGCCCCTGGCGGCGTTGCAGTGCCTCGCCAGGAATGTTTTTCAGGCGCTCCAGTATGCAGGCGGCGTTGCCGCCTGAAGATATAAAGACAGAATGGACGAACCGACGATGAATACCAATCCCCTGCTTGATTTTTCCGGCCTGCCACGCTTCGACGCGATCACGCACGAGCATGTCACGCCTGCCATCGATACCCTGCTGGCACAGGCGCGCGCCACCGTGGCGCAGCTGGAAGCGCCGATGGAAGAAGTGAGCTGGGAAAACTTCGTCGCGCCCCAGGACCAGATCGCTGAAACCCTGGGCCGCGCCTGGAGCATCGTCAACCACCTCAACAGCGTGATCGATACGCCCGAGCTGCGCGCCGCCTACAATGCCAACCAGCCCAAGGTGACGGAATTCTGGACCGAACTTAGCCAGAACGAAATCCTCTTCGGCAAATACAAGCAATTGCAGGCCAGCCCCGCTTTCGCCAGCCTGTCGCCGGCGCGCCGGCGCATCGCCGAGAATGCCATGCGCGACTTCCGCCTGGGCGGCGCCGAGTTGCCAGAGGACAAGAAAGAACGCTTTGGCGCCATCCAGGAAGAACATGCGGCCGTCTCCACGCGTTTTTCCGAAAACGTGCTCGACGCCACCAATGACTACAAGTTGCTGGTCGACAATGAAAACGAGCTGGCCGGCTTGCCCGACGACGTGAAGGCTGCCGCGCGCGCCGCCGCTGAAAAGGCCGGCAAGCAAGGGTACGAATTCTCGCTGCACTTCCCGTCCTACTACCCGATCCTGCAATTTGCCGACAATCGCGCGCTGCGCGAAACCATCTACCGCGCCAACGCCACCAAGGCCTCGGACCAGGGCGAGGTCTTCAGCAAAAAAGAGGACTGGGACAATACGCACAACATCGTCACCTTGTTGCGGCTGCGCGACGAAGAGGCAAAACTGCTCGGCTACGCCAATTTCGCCGAAGTATCGCTGGTCTCCAAGATGGCCACCTCGCCCGCGCAAGTCATCGCTTTCCTGGAAGACCTGGCCAAGCGCGCGCGCCCGTTCGCCGAGAAAGATCTGGCAGAACTGAAACAATTCGCGCGGGAAGAACTGGGCATAGACGAGCTGCAAGCGTGGGACGTGCCGTACGCCTCCGAAAAACTGCAGGAACGCCGCTATGCGTTCTCGGCCCAGGAAGTGAAGCAATATTTCCCTGAACACAAGGTGATCGACGGCCTGTTCCGCCAGATCCAGAACCTGTTTGCCGTCGACATCAAACTGGATACCGCACCCGTCTGGCATCCTGACGTGCGCTTTTACCGCATCGAGCGCGACGGCAAACTGGTCGGCCAGTTCTACCTGGACCTGTATGCGCGCGCCGGCAAGAGCGGCGGCGCCTGGATGGACGACGCGCGCGGCCGCCGTGCCGACGGTAGCCAAGTGCAAACGCCGATCGCCTATCTGACCTGCAATTTCACACAGCCGGCCGAGGTCGACGGCAAGGTGCAGCCGGCATTGTTTACCCACGATGAAGTCATCACCCTGTTCCACGAATTCGGCCACGGCCTGCACCATATGCTCACCGTCGTCGACGAACTGGGCGTGTCGGGCATTGCCGGTGTCGAATGGGATGCCGTGGAACTGCCATCGCAATTCATGGAAAACTTCTGCTGGGAATGGGAAGTGCTCGAACACATGACGGCGCATGCCGTCACGGGCGAGCCGCTGCCGCGCGCGCTGTACGACAAGATGCTGGCAGCCAAGAATTTCCAGTCCGGCTTGCAGACCCTGCGCCAGGTGGAATTTTCCTTGCTCGACATGCATTTGCACTATGACTACGATGCCAGCACGGGCCAGAGCGTGCAGCAACTGATCGACGGCGTGCGCGCCAAGTTTTCGCTGCTCATCCCGCCCCCGTTCAACCGTTTCCAGAATGCCTTCGGGCATATCTTTGCCGGCGGCTATGCGGCTGGCTACTATAGCTACAAATGGGCCGAGGTGCTGTCCGCCGACGCCTATGCGGCGTTTGAAGAAGCCAAGGCGCTGGGCCCGGCCGCCACCACCGCGGCAGGCAAGCGTTACCTGCAAGAAATCCTGTCCGTCGGTGGCTCGCGCCCCGCGCTGGAATCGTTTACGGCCTTCCGCGGCCGTGAACCATCGATCGACGCCCTGCTGCGCCACAGCGGCATGGCAGCCTGAAGGGTGATATGAGCAGCACCATGAACCGCGTCGATTTTCACAGCAACGTGCCGGACAAGCTGGCCTACGCCTGCCGTCTGGCGCGCAAGGCCTATATGGCTGGCAACAAGGTCGTCGTGCTGGCGGCCGACAGCGCCCAGCTCGACGCCTTGAACCGCGCCATGTGGACCATTTCCGCCACGGATTTCCTGCCGCACGTGCTGGCCGGCGACCCGCTGGCGGCGCAAACGCCCATCATCCTGACCGATGACGAAATGGCCGAGCTGCCGCACCACGACATCCTCGTCAACCTGTCGCAGTTGCCGCCTGTCAACTACGCGCAGTTCCAGCGCGTCTTCGAGATCGTCTCCATGGATGAGCAAGATGCGCAGGCAGGCCGCCAGCGCTTCCTGCATTACCGCCAGCAAGACGTGCAGCCCACGCACTTCGTGGCAGGTAAAGCATGAGCCAGCAGCCATTCGACCAGGGTATTCCCTTGCTGACGGAGGTGCTGCTGGGGCCGGAAGTTGAGCCCGCCATATCAGTCGAGCCTGCTGTCGAGTTGCCACCGGGCGTCGTGCAGCCCGACTGGGACGCCATCGAACAGCGGCTGACACAGCGCATCCTGCATCAGGTGCAAGGCAAGATAGACCATCTGCTGGAAGAGCGCATCGCCCACGTCTTGCAGACGGCCCTGCAAAACGCCCTGATCGGCATGCGCGGCGCCCTGCGCGAAGATTTGCAGCAATCGCTGGAACAGATCGTGGCCCACGCGGTGAGCCATGAGCTGGGGCACTTGCATCCGCCTGCGTAGTAATCTCGTCACTTTGCCCCCAACGGCGTACGGCTGGGGTCAGACCCTCAGGGTCCGACCCCGGATGTTGTTTTGGGGTAGAAGAACGCAGATTTTCTTACACCCTTCCCTCTTCCAGCGCCATTCTTTGGTGCGCTCGCGCCTGCGAAATCGGTGCATTGCGCCTCACTTTGGTGATTGTTGCGACAAAATGCAAAAAGCCCCAAAAGCGGCTTTGCGCCGCCTGTTTTTTGTTGTACCTTTCTTCACACGTACCGCCATTCGAAGCGGTTTCACGAGACGCCGCCGTATCTTTATCCATTGGAGAATGTTTATGCTGCTCAAGACCAAAGTCCTTCCTCTCGCCCTCGCCCTCGCTTTTGCCGGTCATGCGGGCGCGCAGGAAATCATCAAGATAGGCCACGTCGCCCCGGTCTCTGGCGCCAGCTCCCACCTGGGCAAGGATAACGAGAACGCGGCCAAGATGGCCATCGAGGATTTGAACGCCAAAGGCTTCAAGATCGACGGCAAAGCCGTCAAATTCGTGCTGGTACCCGAAGATGACGCAGCCGATCCGAAGCAGGGCACGGCCGTGGCGCAAAAGCTGGTCGACGCCAAGGTCAACGGCGTGGTCGGCCACCTGAACTCGGGCACGACGATTCCCGCCTCGCGCATTTACTTCAATGCCGGTATTCCTCAAATCTCCCCTGCGGCCACCAACCCGACGTACACCCAGCAAAAATTCAACACGGCCTTCCGCGTGGTGGCCAATGACAACAAGCTGGGGGGGACTTTGGGCTCTTATGCCGTGGGCAAGCTGCAAGCGAAGAAAATCGCCGTCATCGATGACCGCACGGCATACGGCCAGGGCGTGGCGGAACAGTTCGTCAAGGGCGCCAAGAAGGCGGCGCCTGGCGTGCAAATCGTCGGCAAGGAATTTACCAATGCCAACGCCACCGACTTCAATGCCATCCTGACCAGCATCAAGTCGAAAAATCCCGACCTGATCTTCTTTGGCGGCATGGATTCCGTGGGCGGCCCCATGCTGCGCCAGATGAAGGCGCTGGGCATCAAGGCCAAGTTCATGGGCGGCGATGGCCTGTGCACAGAACCACTTGGCAAGCTGGCGGGCGACGCCGTGGGCGAAGACATGGTCACCTGCGCGGAAGCGGGCGGCGTGACGGGCGCGCTGCAAAAAGGCATGGACGATTTCCGCGCCCGCTACAAGCAGAAATACAATATGGAAGTGCAGCTGTACGCGCCATACGTCTACGATGCCGTGATGACCATGGCCACCGCCATGGCCGACGCGAAATCGTCGAAACCGTCCGTCTACCTGCCATTCCTGGCCAAGGTGCACTACCAGGGCGTGACGGGCCCCATCTCGTTCGATGCCAACGGCGACATCAAGGATGGCGCGCTGACCTTGTTCACCTATCGGGACGGCAAGAAGACCAAGATGGAAGTGATCAAGTAAGCGGTTGGCTGGCAACGTCATCGCGTAAACCTTCGGCCAGCGCGTCGAAGGTGGCGCGGCAGCGCAGGCTGCCGCGCAAGTCTTCATGCATGGCGACCCAGGTTTCCATGGGCAGCGAAAACGCTTGCGGCAGCGCCGCAAGGCAGGAAGCGCATACGCCGCCGGACCAAGCGCTGAGGGTAACGCTGGAAGACATGGGACTGTACTGCATGGCATACCGCAGCATGCATATGAGCGGCAAGCAAAGCCCGGGGCAAAAAAAACGCGCCAGGATTGCCGGCGCGTTGATTATATGTACTGCGGCACAGATTATTTCTGTGCCAGTACCCATTTAACCAGGGTATGGGCTTCCGCATCGCTCACTTGCGGGTTGGCTGGCATCGGGATCGCGCCCCAGGTGCCCGAACCGCCCTTCATGACTTTCGCCACGAGCTTGGCTTCCGCGTCTTTTTGGCCGGCATACTTGGCCGCCACGTCTTTATACGCAGGACCCACCAGTTTCGTGCTCACCGCGTGGCAAGCCATGCAGTTTTTTGCTTTCGCCAGGTCCGGATTGGCCAACGCTGCTTGCGATGCCAGAGCCGATACGGTCAATACACTCACCAACATAAAACGTTTCATTGTCTTTTCTCCAAAGTTACTTCCTGCGGCATTTTACTGTGTTTCCGCAGATGCACCACGAGCCCAGATCAAGCGTTTCAATGTAGTAACGCAATATAGTCAGGAGGCATTCATATTCTGCCCCATCTGCGCACGCCTGACCATGTTGTTTGTAAGGCGATGTAACGACAGGCGGCCGCGCGCGGTCAAACGGGGCCGGCCGTCGCACTTATGCAACAAATCAGCGTTTCTTCAGCTGCGACAGATCACGCACGGCGCCGCGGTCAGCCGACGTCGTCAGCGCAGCATAGGCCTGCAGCGCCTGCGACACGTAGCGCTCACGGTTGACGGGCAGCCAGGCCGCATCGCCCTTCGCTTCCATGGCGGCGCGGCGCGCGGCCAGCTGGGCATCCGTCACGCGCAGATTGATCGTGCGCTCGGGGATGTCGATGTCGATGAAATCGCCCTCTTCCACCAGGCCAATGGCGCCCCCTTCGGCCGCTTCCGGCGACGCGTGGCCGATCACCAGGCCAGAGGAACCGCCCGAGAAGCGCCCGTCCGTGAACAACGCGCACGCCTTGCCCAGGCCCTTCGATTTGATGTACGAGGTCGGATACAGCATTTCCTGCATGCCGGGGCCGCCTTTCGGGCCCTCGTAGCGGATGATGACGACATCGCCTTCATGCACGGTATCTTCCAGGATCGCCGCCACGGCCGCGTCCTGGCTTTCGAACACGCGCGCCTTGCCCGAGAATTTCAAAATGCTTTCATCCACGCCGGCCGTCTTGACGATGCAGCCCTTTTCGGCCAGGTTGCCGTACAGGACCGCCAGGCCGCCATCCTGCGAATACGCGTGGGCCTTGTCGCGGATGCAGCCCGTGCTGCGGTCCGTGTCGACGGCAGCGAAACGCTCCGATTGCGAGAACGCCGTCTGCGTCGGCACGCCGCCCGGGGCGGCGCGGAACAGTTCATGCACGGCCGGATTATCGGTGCACATGATGTCGTTTTGCGCGATAGCGTCGGCCAGGGTCGGCGCGTGGATGGTCGGCAGGGTGGTGTTGAGCAAGCCGGCACGCGCCAGTTCGCCCAGGATGCCCACGATGCCGCCCGCCCGGTGCACGTCTTCGATATGGTATTTGTCCGTCATCGGCGCCACCTTGCACAGGCAGGGCACCTTGCGCGAAATGCGGTCAATGTCGGCCATGGTGAATTCCACTTCCGCCTCGTGCGCGGCTGCCAGCAAATGCAGCACGGTATTCGTCGAGCCGCCCATGGAGACGTCGAGCGCCATCGCATTTTCAAATGCGGCCTTGGTGGCGATGGAGCGTGGCAGCACCGAGTAATCGTCCTGTTCATAGTGGCGCTTGGCCAGTTCGACGATCAGGCGGCCCGCGCGCAGGAACAGTTGCTGGCGATCCGAGTGCGTGGCCAGGATGGTGCCGTTGCCGGGCAGGGCCAGGCCCAGCGCTTCGGTCAGGCAATTCATCGAATTGGCCGTAAACATGCCGGAGCAGGAACCGCAGGTCGGACAGGCCGAACGCTCGATTTCCGCCACGTCGGCGTCGGAAACGCTGCTGTCGCCCGCCTTGATCATGGCGTCGACCAGGTCCAGCTTGATGATCTTCTGCGTGCCGTTGACCACCTTGACGACCTTGCCCGCTTCCATCGGCCCACCGGAAATAAACACGACGGGGATGTTGATGCGCATGGCTGCCATCAGCATGCCCGGCGTGATCTTGTCGCAGTTCGAGATACACACCATGGCGTCGGCGCAGTGGGCATTGACCATGTATTCGACGGAGTCGGCGATCAGGTCGCGCGAGGGCAGCGAATACAGCATGCCGCCGTGGCCCATGGCGATGCCGTCATCGACGGCGATGGTGTTGAATTCCTTGGCCACGCCGCCGGCCGCCTCGATTTCGCGCGCCACCATCTGCCCCAGGTCTTTCAGGTGCACGTGACCGGGCACGAACTGCGTAAATGAGTTGACGACGGCGATGATCGGCTTGTCGAAATCGCCATCCTTCATGCCGGTGGCGCGCCACAGGGCGCGGGCGCCAGCCATGTTGCGGCCGTGGGTGGTGGTGCGGGAGCGGTATTGCGGCATGATGGGGACCTTCCGAGAAATGAAAAATGCCTGACTGCGCGGATTTTCAACAAAACCCTGCATGCAGTGGGGGTACGTCAGATTGCCTTGCGCGCGCCCCACTGTCAAATATATGATGCACGTGTCTGTGAGTCGTTTTACATATCACAGAACTTATTCCACATGGAAACGCATATGAATCTCGAACTGCGCCAGTTGCGCTATTTCGTCACCGTCGCCGAGGAATTGCACTTCGGCCGCGCCGCCGCGCGCCTGCACATGACGCAGCCGCCCCTGTCGCAAACCATCATGGCCCTGGAAGAGTTGCTGGGCGCGCCCCTGTTCGTGCGCACGCGCCGCGAAGTGCAGCTGACGCCGGCAGGCAGCGCCCTGCTACCCGAGGCGCGCCGGCTGCTGGCGCAGGCGCTCGATCTGCCCGCGCTGGTGCGGCGGGCCGCGCAGGGCGAAGCGGGACGCTTGAGCCTAGCCTTCGTTTCGTCGGCCGACTACAGCGTGCTGCCGCCCTTGCTGCGCGCTTATCAGACGGCCTATCCGCAAGTGCAGATCGCCCTGCAGGAAGCCACCTCCGACTTGCAACTCGATGAATTGCTGGCCGGGCGCACGGATGCGGGCCTGTTGATTCCGCCCCTGCCCGAGAAGGCGAAGGGGGAGCTCGATTACCTGCCCGTGCTGACCGAACCGCTGATGCTGGCCGCGCCGTCCGGCCTCGACATATTAAATACGCCGGGACCGGTGCGCCTGCGCGACTTGCCGCCCCTGCCTTTGATCATCTTCCCGCGCGCGATATCGCCCGCCCTGCACGACGCGATCCTGGGCGTGTTCCGCGCGGCCGGCATCACGCCGCAGATCGGCCAGGAAGCGATCCAGATGCAAACCATCGTCAGCCTCGTCTCGGCTGGCATGGGTATCGCGCTTGTGCCACAATCGGTATCGAATCTGATGCGCCCGGGCGTAGAATACAGGCCGCTGCAGGACGCCACGCCCCTGGTGGAAACGGGCCTGGCCTGGCGCCGCGACAACCCGTCCACCGTGCTGCAAGGCTTTTTGGCGCTGCTGCGCAAGCAGATCAGCGCGACCGCCGATTAAATTAAGTGGCCGCTAAGGCAAAAAACCGCTGGCGCCGCCATACTACGCAACCTTAGCTTTAAACAAAGAAAGAAACCCCATGCTGAACCACCCGATGCCCGACCCGATTGCCATCCAGATCGGCCCGCTCGCCGTGCACTGGTACGGCCTGATGTACGTGCTGGCCTTCGCCCTGTTCATTATCCTGGGCCGCGTGCGCATCAAGCAGCCGCATATCGCCGTGCTGGGCTGGAAGAAGGAAGACCTCGATGACATGCTGTTCTACGGCATGCTGGGCGTGGTGATCGGCGGGCGCCTGGGCGAAGTGCTGTTCTACCGCCCTGAATACTTCATGCACAATCCGCTCGAAATCTTCATGGTGTGGCATGGCGGCATGTCCTTCCATGGCGGCTTCCTCGGCGTCATCCTGGCCATGTATCTGTGGAGCCGCAAGGCGGGCCGCAACCTGTTCGACGTGCTCGACTTCATCGCCCCGCTGGTGCCGCTCGGTTATGCCGCGGGCCGCCTGGGCAACTTCATCAATGCCGAACTGCCGGGCCGCATCGCCCCGGAAACCCTGCCGTGGGCCATGCAGTGGCCAGGCATTCCGTATCCCGTGCACCCGTCGCCCCTCTACCAGATGCTGATCGACGGCATTTTGGTCTTCATCATCCTGTGGCTGTATGCGCGCAAGCAGCGCCCGCGCATCGCCGTGGGCGCCATGTTCACTTTGCTGTACGGCTGCGCGCGTTTCTTCACGGAATACTTCCGCACGCCGGACTGGGAAGTCGTGTGGCTGGGCGTGCCGATCACGTCGGGCCAGATGCTGTCGCTGCCGATGATCGTCGGTGCCATCGCGCTGCTGGTGTGGGCGTATACAAGCCAGGTGATGGGCACGCCGCCCACCAAGGCGCGCCCGGCGGACGCCTGATCGGCCGCCCTAGGCCTTCAACCTGCCTGTAATCACTTTCCATTGCGCCGGCGTCACGGGCGTGATGGACAAACGGCTGCCCTTTTTCAACAGCAGCATGTCTTCCAGCTCCGGCATCTGTCGCATCTCGGACAGGGGCAGCAGCGCCGTCTTCTTCAGGCCGCGCACGTCGACGCTGATCCAGCGCGGCTGTTCAGGGGTGGCCTTGGCATCGAAATACTTGCCACCCTCTTCAAACTGGCTGTGATCGGGATACGCGCCCCTGGCCACTTCGGCCACGCCCGCCACGCCCGGCTGCGGGCAGCTCGAGTGATAAAACAGCACGCCATCGCCCGGCTGCATGCCATCGCGCATGAAGTTGCGCGCCTGGTAGTTGCGCACGCCGAACCAGGGCATGGTGTGCTGCGGCGCTGCCATCAGGTCGTCGATGCTCACTTCATCGGGTTCGGATTTCATCAGCCAATATTGTTTCATCTAGACTCCGTATCAAAGCGACAGACGTAAAAAAACGGTTGCGCATGATGCGGCAACCGTTTTCAGTGGTAATGCAAATTGGGCCCCGCCTGTGCCGCTATGCCGGCATCCCGAACCAAACGGTTCAAGGTGGTCACGTTAGTTCAATTTCGGGTTCGTCGAACGAGCGACGCTCACTCCCATCAAACAAAATTCGCAACCGATGCGCATAAATGGTTCAAGGAATATATGGCAATCGCGAACACCGCAGGGTAGACCCAAGTTTACTCCTTTTGGTCGCGCATCGCAAAGACAAATCGTACCGTGTCCGCTTAAAAAAGGTTTTCCTGGGGCGTCAATGCACTATCGAGGACCGTGTGCATGGCCGAGATTTTTTGCTTCACTTCCAGTATCGTCAATTCCGACAGCGGACCTTGCGGCGACTTCACGGAGAGGAATTCTGCGGCCACGCCCAGAGCGGCCAGCACGGCGATGCGGTCATTGCCCTTGACCTTGCCCGCGTCGCGGATGGCTTTCATTTTGCTATCGAGATAGATTGCCGCTTCGCGCAGTGCGCGCTCTTCACCGTCGCGGCACACCATGCTGTAGGACTGGCCCATGATATTGACATCGACACGCGGCATTACGCTTCCTTCTCGTTCTCGGCAATATAGGTGCCCGCTTCCGAAGCGGCTTGCTCCAGGCCAGCTTGCACCAGTTCGGGAATTTTTTCCAGCAACGCTTCCACCCGCTCCTGCGCCTCGCGCATGCGTTGCACATACAGGGCGTTCTCGGCGGACAGCGCGGCATTGTCCTTGCGCAATTGCGCGTTTTCACGGCGCAGCGCATGGGTCATTTCGGCCAGCAGGCCTATTTTGTCGGATAATTCGTTGAATTCGGAAATCATCCCGCCACTATAGGGCGGACGCTCCATGGGCGTCAATCGAATCACGCCGCTGTCACACATATTTACATCAATGCAGGGCAGTTGGCGGAAAATACACGCTTTTTCCGATGCTTTTCGCCAAGTGCGCGCGTCTGCCAGCGCCGCGATGGCCGTGTTTTACTCGTCGACGTAATCGGCTTCGATATCGAGTCCGCCATAGCGGTTTTCGCAAGAACGGCGCGTCAGCGTCTGTTGCCCGCCCTTGCCGTCAAGCACCATCGTCAAGTCGCGGCAAGTACGGCTGTAGCTGCCAGGTTTGGCGTCCGTCCGCGAGGGCGTCAGGCGCACTGCCAACGGGGCAGCATTGCCCAAGCCCTTGTTGCTCCACTGGCGCGTCTTGCCATCCTCTTCATCTTTCAAGGTACGCACGGCGGCCGTCAGCAGTGCTTTCTGTTCCTTCGCATTCAGCTTGGCGATGGTGACATCCGACAAAAAAGGCGGATACACGACGGGCGCCGGGTCCTTGCCCTGCACATCCCACTTGCCGCTGCTCTGCGAACAGGTGCGCCGGCTCAGATCCTGCGATTTGCCGTCCGCCGTGACGACGAATTTCAGGTCGCGGCAGAGGTGCGCCTTCAGACTATGCTCCGTCATGCCGGAGTTGCTGAAGTTATACGTGACTTTCACCAGCACGCCACTGTCGCCGCCGTTGTCCCATACGTGCGCTTCCTGGTCGTCGTCGTCCTTGTTCAAGTCGTTGAACAAATCGTTGAGCAGCATCTTCTTTTCCAGCGGCGTCAGGGTCGCCACGGTGATTTCATCGACAATGGTGGGTGTTTGCGCGGCGGCACTGCCCAGGCAGGCGAGGCCGATGACGGTGGCGCCCAGCAGGCGCAGGACGGGATGGGAAAGCGGGAATGGCATGGTGTTCTTTCTGGTGCAAGTAGTGATGTGTGGCGATCTTGATATGCAATTACAATCATCTTATCAAATTCCATAGTAAATCTCTGTTTCCTGCGCGTACAGGAACGCCCACCTTCCGGACGGCATGCTAGAGTCGCTGCTGTTGCTGACGCCCGGGAACGCGGCTTGTGCTGGCGCAAACCCTGTGCAGATGCAGGCTCTGCTCAGCATCTATCTATATGTTCCTCTTGAATAAGCCCTTGAAGTTGACCCATACCGTCCCTATAATTAGCACTCGTTAGTAGAGAGTGCTAACAAACTCTTTCGTAGCAATCATCAGGACTGATGGTGCTTGCCAGACCACTGCAGGGAACGCTACGCGGCGGGCGACGCCGCGATGCACCACTGCCGGATACAGGCAAGGACAGGATGACCTGGGGTTTGCTTGACCGTTGCGGGCTGCTTTCAACGGCGGTCACTGAAAGCACGTCTGGCGCTGTGCCAGGCATGTATTCATTTAGCAACACTTATCCATTGAACTTTAAGGAGTTTTGTATGAATCTGCGCCCATTGAACGATCGCGTCATCGTCAAACGCCTCGACCAGGAAACCAAAACTGCGTCCGGCCTCATCATTCCTGATGCAGCTGCTGAAAAACCGGATCAAGGCGAAGTCCTTGCCGTAGGCAATGGCAAGATTCTCGACGACGGCAAAGTCCGTCCTCTGGATGTCAAAGTGGGCGACCGCGTCCTGTTCGGCAAGTACGCCGGCCAAACCGTCAAAGTTGACGGCGATGAGCTGCTGGTCATGCGCGAAGAAGACATCATGGCGATCGTCGTCAAGTAATTGTTTCCACGTTGTAGACAGATACATCCCGAAACTCAGGAGAATTGAACATGGCAGCTAAAGAAGTAGTATTCGGCGACGCAGCGCGCGCCAAGATGGTCGAAGGCGTCAATATCCTCGCCAACGCAGTCAAAGTAACGCTGGGCCCGAAAGGCCGCAACGTCGTCCTGGAGCGCTCGTTCGGCGCCCCTACCGTCACCAAGGATGGTGTGTCGGTAGCGAAAGAAGTTGAACTCAAAGACAAGCTCATGAACATGGGCGCGCAAATGGTCAAGGAAGTTGCTTCCCGCACCAGCGACAACGCCGGCGACGGCACCACCACCGCGACCGTGCTGGCACAAGCCATCGTACGCGAAGGCATGAAGTTCGTTGCCGCTGGCATGAACCCGATGGACCTGAAGCGCGGTATCGACAAAGCAGTTGCTGCGACCGTCGAAGAACTGGCAAAAATCGCCCGTCCTTGCACCACGACCAAAGAAATCGCCCAAGTTGGCGCGATCTCGGCGAACTCGGACTACTCGATCGGCGAGCGTATCGCTGAAGCGATGGAAAAAGTCGGCAAAGAAGGCGTGATCACCGTGGAAGACGGCAAGTCGCTGAACGACGAGCTGGATATCGTTGAAGGTATGCAGTTCGACCGCGGCTACCTGTCGCCATACTTCATCAACAACCCAGAGAAACAAGTTGCCGTACTGGACAGCCCATTCGTCCTGCTGTGCGACAAGAAAATCTCGAACATCCGTGACCTGCTGCCGGTACTGGAACAAGTCGCGAAAGCTGGCCGTCCACTGCTGATCATCGCAGAAGACATCGAAGGCGAAGCGCTGGCAACCCTGGTTGTGAACAACATCCGCGGCATCCTGAAAACTTGCGCAGTGAAAGCACCTGGCTTCGGCGACCGCCGCAAAGCCATGCTGGAAGACATCGCTGTCCTGACCGGCGGCCAAGTGATCGCTGAAGAAGTCGGCCTGACCCTGGAAAAAGTGACCCTGGCCGAACTGGGCCAGGCGAAACGCATCGAAGTGGGCAAGGAAAACACCATCGTTATCGATGGCGCCGGCGAAGCTGCCTCGATCGAAGCACGCGTGAAACAAGTGCGTGTACAGATCGAAGAAGCGACCTCGGACTACGACCGTGAAAAACTGCAAGAGCGCGTAGCCAAACTGGCTGGCGGCGTTGCCGTGATCAAGGTTGGCGCAGCCACCGAAGTCGAAATGAAAGAGAAAAAAGCCCGCGTTGAAGATGCACTGCACGCTACCCGCGCTGCCGTGGAAGAAGGCATCGTACCTGGCGGCGGCGTAGCCCTGCTGCGCGCACGCGCCAACATCACGGTCAAGGGCGACAATCCTGATCAAGATGCCGGTATCAAGATCGTCCTGCGCGCAATGGAAGAGCCACTGCGCATGATCGTGCAAAACGCTGGCGAAGAAGCTTCGGTCGTCGTGGCAGCCGTACTGGCTGGCACGGGCAACTACGGCTACAACGCTGCCAACGGCACGTATGGCGACATGGTTGAAATGGGTGTCCTGGACCCAGCCAAAGTGACCCGTTCGGCGCTGCAAAACGCCGCTTCGATCGCTTCGCTGATGCTGACAACCGACTGCATGGTCTGCGAAATCGCTGACGACAAAGCAGGCGGCGGCATGGGCGGCGGCATGGGTGGTATGGGCGGCATGGGCGGCATGGACGGCATGATGTAATGCCGGCGGCCCTGCGCGCAGGCGACGGCACGCGGGGCCGCACACGCCGGGACAGGACAGGCAGACCAAAAGCTGTTTGCCCCAGCCCGGCAGCCCCGAAAGCTATCTTCTACGGAAGGTAGCTTTTTTTTCGCCCATAGATTTTTTGGCAAACCCGTTTGGCAAGCCCATTTGGCAAGCCCGGCGATTGCCCACCTGCGCGTTTTGCTTTAGCATGGCCGCCATCGTCCTTCTTTCTCACGCCACCATCATGCTGCCACGCGCCTCTTCTTCCAAAACCACCATCATCGCCGGCATCCTGGCCGGCTTGCTGGCCGCCGGGCTAGTCGCTTTCTATCTGCACCAGCAGTCCGCGCCGCACGCTGGCAATCCCCCTGCCGCGAGCAGCCAATCGGCGGCGCAGGAGCAGAACGCCCGCGCCGTCGATGCGCTGATGGCATTGCCGGAAATCAAGGCATGGTCGGCGCATATCGAAAAGGCTACCGGCGGCCGCGCCCATGGCGCCGTGATGGAAACGTCGCCCGAGACGCGCCTCGTCGATGGCGTCGCTTACTATCAGCTGAGCTTTTTCGAAAACACGCCGGACGCGGCCCACCGCTGGGAAAGCTTTGTCGTGTCGCCCGATGGCAAGCGCATCCTCGTTGACGACATCGTCAACGGTGACCTGATGAGCCTGGAACAATGGCGCAAGGAAAGCGCGCCCATGCAGCGCATCGCCACGCAGTAATTCCCCTACGCCGGCGCCCCCTGCGGCGCCGCGCCGCGCACGCGCGCCACCCACCACACCGTCCATAGCGACAAACCCGCCGCCAGCCAGCCATTCATGCCATAGCCGCTGATATGGCCGGCCGCGTCCGTCTGCAGGGTCAGGCCTCCCAGCCAGGCACCGAGGCCGCTGCCCAGACTTTGCAGGGCTGAATTGGCGCTGAGGAAGGCGCCGCGCTTGTGCGGCTCCGGGATCGTCGTCAGCAATGCCTGCAGCGGTATCGTACGTCCCGAAACAAGGGCCATAAAAAACGGAAACGCCAGCATCAGCGCCAGCAGCGACAACTGGGGCAGGTGCGTCATGAACAGCAGCGGCGCGATCGACAGCAGGGCTACCCAGCGGTACACCTGCTGCTTGCCGGCCCGGTCCGCCCAGCGGCCGATCAGGCGCGCCGTGAAGATCGTGGCGCAGCCGCCCGCCAGGTAGACCCAGGTGACGTCGGCCGGCGCCAGCCCCATATTGCCCACCAGCACGGGCGAAATGAAGGGAATCACCAGCATGCCCGCCGTCATGTTGACGATAGACAAGGCAAACGCTTCCAGGTGGCGCCGCTCCCTGAACAGTGCGAGCAGCTTCGGCAGCACCTGTCGCAGCGGCGTGGGAGTCTCGCCCATGTGCGCCGTCAACGATGGCAGCACGCGCGCCGCACCCAGCCAGATCAGCAGCGACAGCACGACCAGCAGGAAAAACGGCGAAGGCCAGCCAAAGTGCGCGGCCAGCACCACGCCGACGGGCACGCCGCCCACGGCCGCCATGGCAAACGAGGTCATGACGATGCCGGTGGCCGCGCCACGCCGCTCGGCGGGAATCACGTCTCCGATGATGGCCATGACGATGGCGCCCAGCACGCCGCCCGTCAGCCCCGCAAACGCGCGCGACCACAGCAGCACATGGAAGTTCGGCGCCAGCGCGCAAGCCAGGTTTGACACGGTAAACAGGCAAAACATGGTCAACAGCAGCTTCTTGCGGTCGAAGCGGTCGATATACGTGGCCGCCAGCAAGCCGGACAGGCCCGCGCACCAGGCATACGCGGAGACGGCGCCCGAGACGGCGGCCGGGCCGATGGCGAACGCCTGCATCAGCTGGGGCGCCAGCGGCATCATCACCATGAAATCCATGATGACGGTAAATTGCGTGAGCGCCAGCAGCCACAGCATCGCGCGTTCGCGGGCCGGGGTCAGCATGGGAACCGGCGCGACCTTCGATGCGGCCATCATGCCAGCGCCTCGATATCGGTACGGGCCTGGCGCAGGATGGCGCGCACGGCATCGAGGCGGCGGGCATCGGGCTCGGCGGTGCGCCCGCGCGCCAGCACCACTGCCTTCAGTTCGTGCATCAGCTGACGCAGATCGTCGTTTGCACCGGCCGGCGCATCGACCCTGGCGGCAATCGCGTCGACATACGCGCGGTTCGCTTCCAGGAAAGCCCGTCCCTCGGGCGTAATGCTGTGCAGTTTCTTGTTGCCATCGAGGCTGACGGCCACGTAACCGTGCCCCACCAGGCCATGCATGAGCGGATAGATGGCGCCGGGACTCGGGGCATACGCGCCGCCGGCGCGCTGGGCTATGGCCTTGATGATGTCGTAGCCGTGGCGCGGCTTGTCGGCGATCAATTGCAGCACCAGGTAACGCAAGGTGCCCGCGTCAAACATTTTCGGCCCGCGCGCGGTGGGGGCATGGTTGGCAATGCTGTCAGCGGCGCCCGGCGTATCGCCCAGGCTGTGGGCTGCCGCGCGCAGCGGGTGCGTGCCGCAATGAAAGAGAGACATGGCATTCCTTAAGATATATCGCAATAAGATATATCTTATGTTTGAAATCACCGCAAGGCAAGGTTTACTTTCCGGCAGCGAAGGTCGATACTCGCCCACATGCCTGCCACCACTGTCCGCCCCCTCACGCCAGATGACGCCAGCGCCTACCGCGCGCTGCGCCTGGACGGCATCGCCGAACTGCCCGCCGCCTTCTGCACCACGCACGCAGCGGAAAGCAGCTTGCCGCTGGCACAGATCGCCCAGCGCTTGCGCGCCACCTCGCACCAAATAATATTTGGCGCTTTCAATGGGGAACAGTTGATCGCCATTGCCGGCCTGCGCCGCGAACCGATCGCCGTCGTGCATGACAAAGCCAGCCTGTGGGGCGTGTATGTGGCGCCGCAGGCGCGTGGACGCGGCGCGGGACGGCAGCTGGTGCAGGCCGCCATCGCCCATGCCTGCGCCATACCCGAACTGGGCTGCGTGCGCCTGGCCGTGGCGCAGGACAACCACCCGGCATTGAGCCTGTACCTGGGCTGCGGTTTTACCCTGGCGGACAGGCCCGCATCGGAGGGCATGCTGCAATTGCAACTGCTGCTGCCCCGCCCCGCGCGTGCAAGTGCCAGTGCAAGTGCAAGCCCAAGTGCCGAAAGTAATGTCTTTATGAAAATCAATACCTTACAAATCCCTGCGAAATAGCGGACAGGCCGTTTTTCCTGTTGCAAGCAAACGCGGCAGGCCTTAGCATCGCGGCTTACAAAAAAAACTTGGGGAGAGCCAATGTCATCGGCCGAGACACAAACCGCCACGGGCAAGATGCCCCGGCAAATACCGTACATCATTGCCAACGAAGGCTGCGAACGCTTCAGCTTTTATGGCATGCGCAACATCCTGACGCCATTCCTCATCAGCACCTTGCTGTTGATGATCCCGATCGACCAGCGCACGGGCGAAGCCAAGCACGTCTTCCACACCTTCGTCATCGGCGTGTATTTCTTCCCGCTGCTGGGCGGCTGGCTGGCCGACCGCTTCTTCGGCAAGTACAACACCATCTTCTGGCTCAGCCTCGTGTATTGCGCCGGCCATGCCTGCCTGGCCCTGTTTGAGAACAGCGTCAACGGCTTCTATTTCGGCCTGTTCCTGATCGCCTTCGGTTCCGGCGGCATCAAGCCGCTGGTGGCCTCGTTTGTTGGCGACCAGTTCGACCAGACCAACAAGCACAAGGCCAAGCTGGTGTTCGACCTGTTTTACTGGATCATCAACTTCGGCTCCTTCTTCGCGTCGCTGCTGATGCCGATGTTCCTGCGCGACTTCGGCCCATCGATCGCCTTCGGCATTCCCGGCCTGATGATGCTGGCCGCCACCATCGTCTTCTGGATGGGCGCCAAGAAATACGTGCACGTGCCACCGGCGCCGCCGAATCCCGACTCGTTCACCCGCGTGGCCCGCACCGCACTGCTGGCGCGCGTCGATGGCGGTTCGCGTCCGGGCCTGTATGTGGCCTACGTCGGCGTGATCGGCGCCCTGTATGCGTTCTACAGCATTCCCGAATGGGGCTTCGTGATTGCGGCATGTACGGCGCTGGTCTTGCTGCTGGCCTTCGGCAGCATCGGCACAGCCATGCAGCTGGAACGCGCCCGCGGCATCCATCCTGACGAAGCCGTCGAAGGCGTGCGTGCCGTGCTGCGCATCCTCGTCATCTTCGCCCTCGTCACGCCGTTCTTCTCGCTGTTCGACCAGAAAGCTTCGACGTGGATCGTGCAGGCGAACACCATGGAAAAACCAAGCTGGTTCCTGCCGGCGCAGATGCAGGCGCTGAACCCGATGCTGGTGATGCTCTTGATCCCGTTCAACAACCTGGTGCTGTACCCGATGCTGAACCGCTTCGGCCTGGAAGCGACGGCCCTGCGCCGCATGACGGCCGGCATCGGCTTTTCCTCGCTGGCCTGGATCGTCATCGGCCTCTTGCAGCTGGCGCTTGACAGCGGCAACGCCGTCTCCATCATGTGGCAAATTCTGCCATACGCCTTGCTGACATTCGGCGAAGTGCTGGTCTCGGCGACGGGCCTGGAGTTTGCGTACAGCCAGGCGCCCGTCTCGATGAAGGGCGCCATCATGAGCTTCTGGAATCTGTCGACCACGGTGGGCAACCTGTGGGTGCTGATCGTCAACCGCAGCGTCATGAACGAAGGTGTGATCGGCAAGATCGCCGAGAGCGGCATCAGCGTGACAGCCTTCCAGATGTTCTTCTTCGCCGCCTTTGCCGCCGTCGCCATGCTGGCTTTCGGCCTGTATGCAAGGCGCTACAAGATGGTGGACAACTACCGCCAGGCGGTCATCCCGGCAAAAGCCTGATGCCTGTTTAATCTGTCGCAATGAAAAAGGGCGCCCTCGGGCGCCTTTTTTTACGTCGTCACCGTCGGCGCGTCGCGCCCCGTGCGCGCGCGGATCTGCGCCAGCTGCTGCGCCACCGCGATCAGTCCCGCCAGCGCTTGCTGGGTCGGAATGTCATGCTGCGCGGGATCGGCTTCATAGCGCTCCAGGTAGAGGCGCAGGGTGGCGCCTTCGGTGCCCGTGCCGGACAGGCGCAGCACGATGCGCGCGCCATCCGTCATGATGATGCGGATGCCCTGCTGCGTTGCCACGGAACCGTCGACGGGGTCGGTGTAGCTGAAATCGTCGGCCAGCGCCACCGTATAGCCATTGACTGCCTGGCCCGGCAAGGCGGCCAGCTGGCCGCGCACGGCGTCCATCAGCTGCTGCGCGCCAGCGCTGTCGATGTCTTCGTAATCGTGGCGCGAATAATAATGGCGACCATAGGTGGCCCAGTGCGCGCGCACGATGTCTTCCACCGATTGTTTTTTCTCTGCCAGCAGGTTGAGCCAGAACAGCACGGCCCACAGGCCATCCTTTTCGCGCACGTGGTTCGAACCCGTGCCATAGCTTTCCTCGCCACACAAGGTGGCCATGCCGGCGTCGAGCAGGGTGCCAAAGAACTTCCAGCCCGTCGGCGTCTCGTAGCACGGGATGCCCAGCGCGGCGGCGACCCGGTCGGCCGCGCCCGACGTGGGCATGGAACGGGCGATGCCCTTCAAGCCGGCGCGGTAGCCGGGCGCCAGCGTGGCATTCGCGGCCAAAATCGCCAGGCTGTCCGACGGCGTGACGTCGAAGCGCCGCCCGACGATCATGTTGCGGTCGCCGTCGCCGTCCGAGGCGGCGCCGAAGTCGGGGGCATCCTCAGCGGCCATGATGGCGATCAACTCTTGCGCGTTGACGGGGTTCGGGTCGGGATGGCCGCCGCCGAAGTCGGCCAAAGGTACGCCGTTGATGACGCTGCCCTTCGGCGCACCCAGCATGCCTTCCAGGATGGCCGTCGCATACGGGCCGGAAACGGCGTGCATGCCGTCAAAGCAGATGCGCAATCCCCCCGCGAACAGGGCGCGGATGGCGTCGAAGTCGAACAACTGCTGCATCAGCTCCGCGTAGTCGCCGACGGGGTCGATCACCTCGACCGTCATTTGCTCGATGCGCGCCAATCCGAGGGTGTCGAGGTCGATGTCGGCAGCATCGCTGATGCGGTATTCGACGATGCCTTGCGTGCGGGCATAGATGGCTTCGGTGACCTTTTCGGGCGCCGGGCCGCCATTGGCGATGTTGTACTTGATGCCGAAATCGCCATCGGGCCCGCCGGGATTATGGCTGGCCGACAGGATGATGCCGCCGCTGGCGCCATGCTTGCGGATCACGCAGCTGACGGCCGGCGTCGACAGGATGCCGCCCTGCCCCAGCAGCACGCGCGCATAGCCGTGCGCAGCCGCCATGCGCAGCACCGTCTGGATGGCCGCGCGGTTATAAAAGCGGCCATCGCCGCCCAGCACCAGGGTCTGGCCGCGGCAATCGCCGAGCGTGTCAAAAACGCTCTGCACGAAGTTTTCCAGGTATTGCGGTGCGCTGAAGACCGCCACCTTCTTGCGCAAACCTGACGTGCCGGGCCGCTGGCCAGCCATCGGCGCCGTATTGATAATTTGAATAGCCATCTTGCCTCCCTATCAACTTCCGATGCTAACGCATGCCAGGTGAGCGGCAAAGCGTTGTACGCCTGCCACGGTGCGCCAAGCCGCTTAGCGCTGCATCCCGGCATGCCTTATAATGAGAATCATTCTCATATGCGGCATTCCTGGCTGCGGACTCATACATCGGACGCCGTGGTTGCACGCTATTACCAAGAACTGTTGAACTTTTGCTGGCGCAGCTTGCGCAACCGCGAGGCTGCTGCCGACCTGGTGCAGGAAAGCTATGCGCGCGTGCTGGGCGAAGCGGCCGTGCGCGAACCGCGCGCGCTGCTGTACCACACGGCGCGCAACCTGCTGATCGACCAGCACCGGCGCGCCGCCCTGCGCCGGCACGAAGCGCTCGATGCCTTGCCCGATACGGCGCATCCGGCCGCGCCGCGCCATTTGCAGCCGGAGCAGGCGCTCGAAAGCAGCCAGGACTGGCAAGCCTGCGTGGCCGCCATCGACGCCCTGCCGCCCCGCTGCCGCGATGCCTTCGTGCTGCACGTGTTCGAGGAATTGCCGCACGCACAGATCGCCGCGCGCATGGGCATTTCCGTGAGCATGGTGGAAAAACATATCGCGCGCGGCATGCTCAGTTGCCAGGCGCAGTTGCGTTCTCTGCGGGAATGCGCATAATGCCGTCCATGACCGCCCACCCGCCTTGCCACGATTTCGGCCCCTCTGCCCAGGAACAGGCGGACTGGCGCGAATACGCCGACTTTGCCGCCACGCAAGATGGCGTGGCGCTGGCGGCCGCCACCTGGTTCAGCCGGCGCGGCAACCTTGATGCGCAGCAACAGGCCGAGTTTGCCGCCTGGCTGGCAGCCGATGCGCAGCACGCGCAAGCGTATGCGCAACTAAAGGATACGCACCGCGCCGCGCGCACAATTCCCGCACAGGTGGCCGCCCGCTGGGCAGTGCCACAGGCAGCGCCAGCGCCATTTCCCCGCCGCCCGCTTCTGCGCTCCCTGCGCGTTCTGCCGTATGCGGCCGCCGCCATGCTGCTACTGAGCGTGGGCGCGGGCGGCTATCAGTGGTGGCAGCAGCAAGCCGTGTTCAGCCAGTCGTACGCCACCATGCGGGGCCAGCGCCTGGCCGTCGCCCTGCCCGACGGCAGCAAGGTGCAGCTCGATACGGCCACGCAATTGCACGTCACCCTGTATCGCCAGCGCCGCGAAGTGCGTCTGGCGCACGGCGAAGCGCTGTTCCAGGTGCAATCGAAGCAGGGCCAGCCTTTCGATGTGCTGAGCGGTCCTTTGACAGTGACGGTGGTGGGCACGCAGTTCTCCGTGCGCAACACGCTCGAACACGACGGCAGGCTGCGCGTGGCCGTGCAGCATGGCCATGTGCGCGTGGCGGGCGCGCGGCAGCAGCAGGTCGCGCTAACGGCCGGCCAGGGCGTCAGCGCCGACGCCAGCGGCCGCCTGTCCGACGTTGCCAGCCTGGCGCCGGACAGCGTGGCGCCCTGGCGCGACGGCCGTGTCACCTTCGACAATGTGCCGCTGGGCGCGGCGCTGGCCGAATTCGAGCGCTACGGCGACACGGGTCTGGTCGTGCACGATCCCGCCGTGGCGCAACTGCGCATCGGCGGCAGTTTCAGCCTGACCCAGCTCGACCGCTTTGCCGCCGCCCTGCCGCAGCTGCTGTCCGTGCAGATCGTGCGCAGCGGCGGCGCCAACGAGATCCGCATGGCGCCGAAAGCACCTGCGCAAGCGCCAGCCATGCACCTCTCAGAAAAATAAATGAAAATAAGTCGCATTCGCAGGTGAGGGTTTTGCCCGCTGCCGCGTCTACCAAGTTAATCGACAACAAATTAACCTGGAGAAATGCAACATGTGGTCCCCCCGCCTCAATCTGACACCCGCCCCCTTCGCCCTGGCCGCCATGCTGGCCCTGGGCAGCATTTCCCTGGCACAGGCGCAAACGGCGCCCACCGTCAAACTGTCCATTGCCGCCCAGCCGCTCGGACAAGCCCTGAATGAGCTGGCGCGGCAAGCCAATCTGCAACTGCTGTTCGCACCGGAACTCGTGGCTGGCAAGACGGCACCGGCCGTCAGCGGCACGCTGAGCGTGGCCGACAGCCTGGACCGCCTGCTGGCTGGCAGCGGCCTGGCCGCCAGCATCGACGGCAACAGCGTCATCATCCGTCCGGCGCCTGCCGCTACGGGCAAGGTGGCGACCCTGGCGGAAATTACCGTCAGTGCGCGCCAGGAGGCGACGATCGATACCGAGCTGACCAAGTCGTACGCGGCGCAAGCGGTGAGCATCGGCAAGGGCCGGCAAAGCCTGCGCGAGATTCCCCAGTCCGTCTCCGTGCTGACGCGCCAGCAACTGAACGACCAGAATTTGCTGAGCCTGGACGACGCCATGCGCGGCGTGACGGGTATCACCGTCGAAGCGAGCAGCACGGGCGGCAACCACGGCAACTTTTATTCGCGCGGCTATGCGCTCGACGCGGTGCAAGTCGATGGCGTGATGACGCCGGCCAGCACGGGCAACGACCTGTCGGCCGGCTTCGGCCTGGCCATCTATGACCGTGTGGAAGTGTTGCGCGGCCCTGCCGGCCTGTTCCAGGGAGCGGGCGACCCGGGCGGCACCATCAACCTGGTGCGCAAGCGCGCGCGCGACACCTTCGCTGCCAGCGGCGTGCTCAGCGCCGGTTCCTGGGACCGCTACTACGCGGAAGCGGACGTCACGGGCCCCCTGAGCGCCGACGGCACAGTGCGCGGCCGCCTGGTGGCCGCCTATGAGCACCGGCGCTCCTTCGTCGACCACGTGTATGCAGAAAAACCGCTGTTGTACGGCACCGTTGCCGTCGACCTGGCGCCGGGCACCGTGCTGACGGGCGGCGTCACATACCAGGAATACAAGGGCCGTCCCGCCTTCGGCCTGCCCGCGTATGAAGACGGGCGCCTGCTCGACGTGCCCCGCTCCACCTATCTCGATCCGGCCTGGAACCACATCACGGAAAAGGTCACCGAGTACTTTGCCGAACTCGAGCATAAACTGGACAACGGTGGCCAGTTCAAGGTAAGCGCCCTGTTTCGTGAGCAGGATGAACCGTCGCGCCATTTCGGCTGGTCCGACTGTTCGGCCGATCCTGTCACGGGAGACAGTTGCCTGGTCAGCTGGAACTACCGCAGCCACTGGAAGACGCAGGGGCTCGATGCCTGGCTGGCCACGCCCTTCCAGGCGTTTGGCCGCAGCCACGACCTGATCGTGGGCGCCGACTACCGCCAGGTGCACAAGATTTTCCAGTATGGCGGCGGAGACAATGCGCCGATCAATATTGTTCATCCTGACAATAATATCGCGCAGCCCAGCTACACTTTTTCCAACGGCAACGACAACCGCACCAAGCAGTTCGGCCTGTATGCACGCACCCGCCTGCAAGCGACGGACCGCCTGGCCGTCAACCTAGGCGGGCGCCTGACGCATTGGGACAACCACACCGTCAATCACAATGCCTATTTCAATCAGTTCACCGATGTCAGCAACACCATCAAGGCCAAGTTCACGCCGTACGCGGGCCTGGTCTACGAGCTCGACAAGCAAGTGTCGGCCTACGGCAGCTACACGCGCATCTTCACGCCCCAGTCCACCACGGACGCTGCCGGCCAAACCCTGAAGCCACGCACGGGCCAGCAGTTCGAGCTGGGCCTGAAGGCGGAACTGTTCGACAAGAATGTCAACGCGCATGCGGCCCTGTTCCGCATGGAAGATGAAAATCGCGTGATGCCCGATCCGGCCAACCCGCTGTTTTCCATCGGCGCGGGCAAGATGCGCAGCCAGGGCATGGAAGCCGAACTGAGCGGCAGCCCCCTGCCTGGCTGGAACATCACGAGCGGCTATTCCTACACCAGCACGCGCACCCTCGAAGGCAGCGACGACCAGAAGGCCCAGCTGTACACCTTCATCGCGCCGCGCCACAATGTCAACGTGTGGACCAATTACCGGCTGGCCGGCGCGCTCGATAAGATCAGCGTGGGCGGCGGCTTGCGTAGCGTCAGCAGCATGTACCGCTTGAACGGGCCCGTGAAATTCGAGCAGGGCCCTGTCACCACGGTGGGCTTGCAGGCTGGCTACCGCCTCAGTCCCAAGCTGGAGCTGTCGCTGACGGTAAACAATCTGTTCGACAAGAAATACTACACGCGCGTGTGGGCCGCTTATGGTTCCAACTTCTATGGCGAACCGCGCAACGCCATGCTGACCCTGCGCGGACAGTTGTAAACGCCCGCGTTCCTGCGCACGCACGGCCGCCGCCAGCAATGGGGCGGCCGTCTTCGTTTACAACATCGTACTCTTGCATGTCTCGCAACCCCGCACTATAATAAGAATAGTTCTCATTCACATTTGGATTCCGTTGGGAGTCTGCATCCCGCATGTGCCGCCTGCCATCGACCGGCCAGAACGGCATGGCTGATGCGCAGCTGGATGACACGCTGCGCCAGCCAGGCATCCCCGCCAAGCAAGCCTTCCCATATGAATCAGGAAAAAAGTAGTTTCATGGCGCGAGCACTTTCGCTGGCCGGCGCTGCCGCCGCCGCTGTCCAGTACTTTGCACCGCTGCGATAACTACGTTTCTCACCACAAACTAAGGCATACACCATGCACATCGCTTCCATCGCGCGCCTCGGCGCCCTCGCCACCGCCCTGCTGGGCGCAGCCATCGCCTGCGGCAGCGCCAGCGCGCACCAGATCTGGCTGCAGCAGGACGGCAAGGCGGCCAGCGCGTTCATCCTGAAGGGCAGCTATGTACTGGAAGTGCAGCACACGGACAAGACGGCCCTGCCACCAAGCAAGGATCACGACTGACCATGCAAGCGCCTGCCAATACTGACATCACTGAAAAAATGCCGCGCCTGCGGCTCTCCGCCGGCGCGGTGTACCGCCTAGGCGTGGCTTCGCGCAGCGTGGCGGCCATCGCTGGCGGCTACGTGCTGGCCGCGCTGGTCACCATGCTGCTGTCGGTGAGCCTGCCCATGGACCGTTCCGAAGCCGTCATGACAGCCACCCTGCTGTCGTTTGCCATCTACACCTGCGCCGTGATGTGGGTGTTCGCCACGCGCAGCGCCCTGCGCGCCTGGCTGGGCCTGTTGATTCCCGCCGCCGTCATCGCCGCCATCCTGCAGTCGATGGACGCACTATCCTGGAGTCTCGCATGAAAGAAGGTTTCCGCCAGTCGATGGCATGGCTGCACACCTGGTCCGGCCTGCTCGTCTGCTGGATCTTGCTGCTGGTGTTTTGCGCCGGCACGGCCAGCTACTACCGCAATGAAATCACACTGTGGATGCAACCCGAGCTGCATGGCGCCGCCGCCAGCCGGGTGAGCACCGAGGAAGCGGCCACTGTCGCGCAAAAAGCCATGCAGGAGCGGGCCACGGGCGCCACGCGCTGGTTCATCGGCCTTCCCGGCGAGCGCAGCCCCGCCACGCAGCTGGGCTGGAGCAAACCGTCGCAACCCGGTGAAAAGAAACGCGGGCGGCGCGGCAATTTTCATAGCGAAAAAGCCGACCCGGCCACGGGCGAGGTGCTGTCGAAGCCACGCGACACGCGGGGCGGCGAATTCCTCTACCGCCTGCATTTCGACCTGCACTACATGTCGGCCATCTGGGGCCGCTGGATCGTGGGTTTCTGCGCCATGTTCATGTTCGTCTCCATCATCAGCGGCATCGTCACGCACAAGCGCATCTTCAAGGACCTGTTTACCTTCCGGCCGAAAAAAGGCCAGCGCTCGTGGCTCGACGCGCACAACGTGACGGCCGTGCTGGCCCTGCCCTACCACATCATGATCACCTACACGGGCCTGGTCACCCTGATGTTCCTGTACATGCCGTCCGGCGCCACGGCCGCCTACAAGGGCGACCAGGACGCCTTCTTTGCCGAAGCGTTTCCCGGCCGCTCGGGCGACAGCAAGCCGGCCGGCGTGGCTGCGCCACTGACGCCGCTGGCGCCCCTCGTGCGCCAGGCGGAACAGCACTGGGGCGGCAAGGTCGAGCGCATCTCCGTCAATCATCCGGGCGACGCCAACGCCACCATTTCGCTGACGCGTGCTGGCGGACGAGACCTGTCGTCGAAGCAGCCGTCGATGCAATTCGATGGCGTTTCCGGCAAGCTGCTGTCCACGGATGGCGACGCGCTGCCCGGCGCGGCCGCCACGCACGGCGTCATGGTCGGCCTGCACATCGCGCATTTCGGCGGACCGCTGCTGCGCGCCCTGTTCTTCCTGTCCGGCCTGGCCGGCTGCGCCATGGTCGCCACGGGCGCCCTGCTGTGGGCCGTCAAGACGCGCCAGAAACAAGCCAAGGCGCTGGCCGCCGGCAAGCGCGCCAGCGTCGGCCTGCGCCTGGTCGAGGCGCTCAACATCGGCGCCATCGCCGGCATCCCGATCGCCTTTGGCGCCTACTTCTGGGCCAATCGCCTGCTGTCGGTGACGATGGAAGACCGGCCGAAAGAGGAAATCGCCTGCTTCTTCGGCGCCTGGGCCCTGGCCGCGCTCATCGCCCAGCTACGCCCATCGCGCGCCATGTGGCGCATGCAGCTGGCCGCCGCTGCCTTCCTGTTGGCATCGCTGCCCTTGCTGAACGTCTTCACCACCGGGTCGCACCTGGGCGTGACCCTGTTCCTGGGCCGCGGCCCCGTGGCGGTGGCAGCCTTCGACCTGGTGGTGCTAGTGCTGGGCCTGGGCCTCGCGTATGCGGCGTTCAAATTGAAACCGCTGCCCGTGAAGGCGGCCAAAACCACACCCGCCGCCAGGCCGGCAACGACGATGGAGGCCGCGTGATGGAGCTGCTGGCCAATTTCCTCGTCTTTGCCCTGTGCTATGCGGGCCTGTCGTCGCTGTGCCTGGCCATGGACCGCCACTACGCGGACCTGCACGGACGCGGCGCCGAACCACCGGCACCGCTGCGCCGTCGTTTGCAGTGGGCGGGCTGGCTGGCGCTGGCAGCCGCACTGGCCTGGGCCATGCACATCGCCGGCGGCGGCTATGGCCTGGTCTACTGGGTCGGCAGCCTGACGGGCTGCGGCTTGCTGCTGATCTGGCTGCTGCCCTACGCGCCCCACCAGGCCATGCGCCTGGCGCGCGTCATCGGCGGCGCGGCCGTGCTGGCTACCATCGCGCTGGCAGTGCTGTAACCATCGTGGCCATGCCGGACCGTCCGTTTGCGCCCTCCCCCCTGCTGCCCACGCAGCTGGAAAAGCATTACCGCGCGCATCACGGCTGGCTGGTGCACTGGCTGCAGCGGCGCCTGGGCAATGCTGCCGAGGCGGCCGATTTGATGCAGGATACCTTCGCGCGCCTGCTGGCCGGCGCGCCATTGCAGCCGCAAACGCCGGCCCTGCGCGCACCGAAGGCCTATCTGGCAACAATCGCCAGACATCTGCTGATCAACCACTTGCGCCGCCAGTCGCTGGAACGCGCATGGCTGGACGCCCTGGCAGCCCTGCCCGAACAGCATGTACCATCGACCGAGCAGCGCGCGCAAATCCTGCAGGCGCTGCAAGCGGTCGATGCCATGCTCGACGGCCTGAAACCAAAGGTACGCGCCGTCTTCATCATGGCGCAGATCGAAGGCCATGCGTATGCGGACATCGCCGCGCAACTGGGCATCGGCGAGCGCTCCGTGAAGCGCTACATGGCCGAAGCGCTGACCGAATGCGTGCTGCTGGCGCCGGACCTGCCGGCATGAGCGCCGCTGCTCCGCTATATCCTCCGCTATCGCGCAAGGTGGCGCGCCAGGCGGTCGAATGGTATTTGCTGGAGCAGTCGGGCCAGGCCACAGCGGATGACCTGGCGGCGTCGGCCCACTGGCGCGCGCTCGACCCGGAACACACGCGTGCCTGGCACAGGGTACAGCAAGTGAGCCAGACGGCCGGCCTGCTGCCGCCCTCGCTGGCCGTGCCCGTACTGCACCGGCCGCAGCGCCGCGTGGCCATGCAAGTGCTGCTGGCGCTGATGGCGGCGCCCGCCGCCTGGCTGCTGGTGCGCCACGAGATGCTGGCCGACTACCGCAGCGGCGTGGGTGAACGGCGCGAGGTATCCCTGCCCGATGGCGGCACGCTGGTGCTCAACACGGACAGCGCCGTCGACCTGGCGTATGGCGCCGATGAACGTTTGCTGACGCTGCGCCGCGGCGAAGTACTGATACAGACGCGCCCCGACCACGCCGCCAGCCGCCCCTTCATCGTCGCCACCTGCCATGGCCGCATCCGCGCGCTGGGCACGCGCTTCACCGTGCGCGTCGACGACGACAGCAGCCGCGTGACGGTGCTCGAACACGCGGTGGAAATCACGCCGCGCGCGCCTTCAGCCACCGTCCGCACGGTTGCAAAGGACCAGCAAAGCCGCTTCGACGCCAGCCACGCCGGCCTGCCCATGCCAGCGCCACTGCAAGCCGATGCGTGGGCGCACGGTATGCTGGCGGCGCAGGACATGCGCCTCGATGCCTTCGCTGCCGAATTGTCACGCTACCGCGCCGGCCTGCTGCGCGTGGAGCCGCAAGTGGCGGGCTTGCGCCTGTCGGGCGCCTTCCAGCTCGACGACACGGACGCCGTGCTGGAAAGCCTGGCGCGCATGCTGCCCGTCGATGTGCAGTACCGCACCCAATACTGGGTCACCATCGCGGCCCGTAAAAAATATGCGTGAAAAGCTGGCCCTTTTTTTCACCACGGCCTGTCCTGTGTATTGCAACGACATTTTGCAATGACACTCCACCAGAAAGGCCAGACCATGCACCGACCCCGTTTGACTCCCCTCGCGCGCGCCATCGGCAGCGCTGTGTTCCTGCTGTCGCTGGCGCAGGCGCCGGCCATGGCAACCGATGCCACCGCGCCGGCCGCCGCGCAAACAGTCTTTAACGTGCCGGCCGGCGAGCTGTCCGCCGCCATTGCCAGCTTTGCCATCGAAGCCAAAGTGAGCGTGGGCGCGGCGGCAGAATTGCTGCAGGGCGTGCGCACGCCGGGGCTGAACGGCAGCTACACGGTGCCGCAGGCACTGGCCCGTTTGCTGGCAGGCACGGGCCTCGATGCACTGCCCAGCGGGGAACGCAGCTACGTGCTGCGCAAGGCCGGCGCAGCCTCACCTGCCGCGCCGATTGCCGCCACACTGGACGAAGTGGCCGTCAGCTCCAGCGCGCTGCGCGACGGCACCACGGAAGGCAAGCGCGGCTACGCGGGCCTGACCAGCGCCACGCGTTTGAACCTGTCGCTGCGCGAAACGCCGCAAGCCGTCAGCGTCATCACGCGCCAGCAGATCGACGACCAAGGTTTGCGCACATTGCAAGACGTGCTGCTGCAGGCACCCGGCATCACGGTTGACCATTCGTCAAGCACGCGCGAATACGACCAGGTGTTTTCACGGGGATTTGAAGTAACGTCCTACATGTTCGATGGCATCCCGACCAGCAAGAACCTGGAAGCGCGCACCTACGACATGGCCATCTACGACCGCGTCGAGATCATCCGCGGCGCGACGGGCCTGATCAGCGGCACGGGCAGCCCGTCGGCCGCCGTCAACCTGGTGCGCAAGCGCCCGGGGCACAGCTTTGCCGCCACGGCCGGCGCGCAGATGGGATCATGGGACCGCTACCGCATCGAAGGCGATGTCTCGACGCCCTTGACGGCGGACGGCAAAGTGCGCGCGCGCATCGTCGCCGCGCATGAAGACCAGCGCTCGTTCATCGACCGCTACCAGCAAAAAAAAGACGTGCTGTACACCATCGTCGAAGCGGACCTGACGCCATCGACAGTGCTCAGCGCCGGCATTAACTACCAGAAGGAAAAGCTGAAAGGCGCGGGCCGCGACTTCCCCATGTTCTATGCCGACGGCGCGCAGACGCGCTTCCCCCGCTCGATGAACGGCACGGCCGCATGGAGCACGTACGAGCGCGAACAGAGCATGCTGTTCGCCACGCTCGACCACTACTTCGACAACGACTGGATCGCCAAGGTGGCCGTCAGCCGCAGCAGCAACCAGTACGACGCCTTGCAGGGCTTTTCCGGCAACGGCTACCCTGACCGCGTGACGGGTGGCGGCATGCAGCTGTGGCTGGCCAACTGGCACAGCAAGCCGCAACAGACTTCGCTCGACGCCTATGTCAGCGGCCCGTTCCAGGCCTTCGGCCGCAAGCACGAACTGGTACTGGGAGTGAGCGCCTCTGAACTCAAGACGAACAGCCCCATTTATCCAGGCTGGCGCCTCGATGGCTATGACTATACGGTGCCGGATATCCACGCCTGGAATGGCGATATGCCGGTGCCCGACTACAGTGGCACGCGCCTGGGCAGCTCGTACGACAAGGAACGGGAAAGCGGCCTGTATTCGACGCTGCGCCTGCGCCCGACGGACGCGCTGTCGGTGATTTTTGGTGCGCGCCTGTCGTACTGGAAGCGCGACATCCGCAGCGATTATGTCAACGACACGGACCTGTACGACGCGATGCGCGAAAACGGCAAGATCACGCCGTATGCGGGCCTCGTCTACGACCTGGGCCGGCACTGGTCGGCCTACGCCAGCTACACCAGCATCTTCACGCCGCAAAGCCAGCGCGACGTCAACAGCCGCTTCCTGGCGCCGCTGGAAGGCAAGAACTACGAAGTGGGTGCGAAGGGCGAATTCTTCGGCGGCAAGCTCACCACCAGCGCCGCCATCTTTCAGCTGAAGCAGGAAAACCTGGCTGAAGCCGACCCGGGCAATGTCTGGATCATCGGCACGGGCGGCGGTTCCTACGCCTACCACACGGTCAAGGGCGCCACCACGCGCGGCGTCGAAGCGGAAGTCTCGGGCCAGCTGCGCCACGACTGGCAACTGACGGCCAGCTATGCCTATAGCCGCATCCGCAACGCGGCTGGCGCGCGCATCCAGACCAGCCAGCCGCAGGGCATGGCCAAGCTGTGGAGTACCTGGCGCCTGGCGCAGGGAGTGCCTGGCCTGGTGCTGGGCGGCGGCGTGAACTGGCAGAGCAATATCTACATGGATGACCGCGGGCCGAATGGCGAACGCTTCACGCAAAAGGCGTATGCGGTGGCGGGACTGATGGCGCAGTACCAGGTCAGTGCGCAGCTGCTGGCGACCCTGAACGTGAATAACGTCTTCGACAAAAAGTATTACTCGACGGGCCTGGGCGGCTACTACGGCGATCCGCGCAACGCCATGCTGTCGCTGCGCTATCAGTTCTGAATGGCCTCACTACTTTTGAGCAGCACCTCGATGCCCTCGGGCGCCATGGCGCGACCCAGGTAGTAACCAAACGCCTCGTCGCAACCCATCTCGGCCAGCAGTTCCAGCTGCTCGCCGCTTTCCACGCCGCCGGCGATGGTGCGCAGTCCGAGCGTGCGTGCCATCGCCACGATGGCGCGCACCATGGCGCTGTCGCCATCCGGCTTGCCCAGGTCGTCGACGAAGCACTTTTCGATCTTCACGGCATCCGTTGGAAAGCGTTTCAGGTAATTGAGCGAAGCATCGCCCGTGCCGAAATCGCTGATGGCAATCGCCATGCCCAGCTGGCGGAACTGGCGCAGTATCAGTTCGCAGTTCTGGCTGCGGTCGATCAGGATGCCGGCGGCGATTTCCAGCTCGATGCAGTGGCCCGGCACGCCGGCCGCCTCCAGCGCGGCGGCGAAATTGCGCGCGATATCGCGCTGGTAGAACTGGCGCGCCGACAGGCTGACGGACACCGTCAGCATCTGCCCCTGCGCGATCCAGCTGCGCGCCTGTTCCACCGCCGTGGCCAGCACCCAGGCGCCCACCGGCAGGATCAGCGCGCTTTCTTCCAGCACCGGCAAAAAATCGAGCGGCATCATCAGTCCCAGTTCCGGGTGCTTCCAGCGCAGCAGCGCCTTTACGCCCGTGATCGTGCGCGTCGTCAGGTTCATGCGCGGCTGATAGAACAGGGCGAATTCCTTGCGTTCGAGCGCATGGCGCAGGGCCGTCTCGAGGATGGTGCGCGAATACGACTGCGTCTGCATGCGCGCGGCGTAGCGCAAACAAGTGCCCGGCGCGTGGCGCTTGGCCGCGTACATGGCCAGGTCGGCCTTTTCGATCAGCGCATTGACGTCGTCGTCATCGTCCGGGTACAGGGCCACGCCCACGCTGGCCGCCACCGACAGGCTGTATTCGCCGATGACGAAGGGGGCTGCGATGGCGCCGACGATTTTTTCGGCCACCCGCTCGGCATCGTGCGCCGTGCGCAGTTCCGTCAGCAGGATGATGAATTCATCGCCGCCCTGGCGCGCCACCGTATCGACCTTGCGCACGCACTGCTGCAACCGGCGCGCGAACTCCGTCAGCACCTGGTCGCCCACGTCGTGCCCCAGGCTGTCGTTGATGGATTTGAAGCGGTCGATGTCGACGAACAGCACGGCCAGCAAGCCCTGGTGGCGGCGCGCGTAGGCGATGCCGTGCTCGAAGCGGATCTGGAAATGCAGCCGGTTCGGCAGCCCCGTCAGGCCATCGTGGTGGGCGATGAATTCCAGCTGCTGCTCGGCGCGCCGGCGGGCCGATACATCGTGCAGCAGCAGCACCGCACCGCCCTGCGCCAGCGGAGCGCAGCTGTACTGCACGTCGATGCGCTTGCCGTCGAGATGGCGCAGCAGCACGGCGCCGCGCGCCACCTCCAGCACTTCCTGCCGCGCCACGCAGTCGCGCACCTGGCGCGCCGCATCGATGGGCGTGCCGTCATGGAACAGCGGCAACAGCTGCGTCACGGGCAGGCCCAGACCATCGTCACCCCGCAGCCCACCCATGGCGCTGGCGCGGGGATTCAGGTACTGCACCACGCCATCGTGATCGGTGCCGACGACGGCCGCCGGCAATGCGTGCAGCAGCGCCAACGCATCTGCCATGCACTGCGCCTGCGCCGCCGTCAGCACCACGCCCGTCGCATGGCGCATGCGCCACATGCGCGCCGCATGCCACTGGCAGGCCAGCAAAACGCTCAGCATCACGGCCAGGCCAAGGCTCAGCGCCAGCAGCAGCGCCATCATGCGTCACCCGGCAGGCGGAAAGTGAAGAACATGGTTTTCCTTTGCAACGCGCGCCATGCGGCCGGGCGCAGATCCATGCGGAAAGGAAATAGTATAAGAATTTCGCCGTACTTTTTGCCTGATCGGGCGCCGCTTGACTGGCATCAAGCGGCGCGGGGCGGGGCGAGCCTGCGTCAGGTCAGCGACAGCCTCCGGGCCGGCGCGGCCACGCCGGGCACGGCATGCAGCTTGAAGATGCTGACGGCGTCGGCCAGGCTGGCTGCCTGCTGCTGCAGCGCGTCCGCGGCGGCAGCAGCCTGCTCCACCAGGGCCGCATTCTGCTGCGTCACGCCATCCATCTGGCTGATAGCGATGCTGATCTGCTCGATGCCATCGCGCTGTTCCACGCTGGCCACGGCGATCTCGCCGATGATGGCGTTCACGCGCTGCACACTGCTGACCACGTCATCCATCGTGCGCCCCGCCTGGCCGGCCAGCACGCTGCCCTCTTCCACCGTGCGCACGGATTCGCCGATCAACTGCTTGATTTCCATGGCCGCCGCAGCCGACCTGTGCGCCAGGCTGCGCACTTCGGTGGCCACGACGGCAAAGCCGCGTCCCTGCTCGCCCGCGCGCGCCGCTTCCACGGCCGCATTCAGGGCCAGGATATTCGTCTGGAAGGCGATGCCGTCGATGACGGCGATGATGTCGACGATGCGCTTCGACGAAGCATTGATATGGCTCATGGTCTGCACCACCTGCGCCACGGCCTCGCCGCCCCGCTGCGCCACGTCGGACGCGCCGCCTGCCAGCTGGCGCGCCTGGTCCGCATTGTCGTTATTCTGCCGCACGGTGGAGGTCAGCTCGATCATCGAGGCGGCCGTTTCTTCCAGCGAGCTGGCCTGCTCCTCCGTGCGCGAAGACAGGTCCATGTTACCGCTGGCAATTTCGCCCGACGCCGTGGCGATGGAGTCCGTGCCGGCCCGTACCCGTCCGACGATGTCGGCCAGGTTGCCGCTCATCGCCTTCAAGGCACGCAGCAGGTCGCCGATTTCATCGCGGCCGCTGTCGGCCACCACGGCGCGCAAGTCGCCGGCCGCCACTTGCTGGGCGATGCCCACGGCCGCGCCCAGCGGCACCGTGATGCTGCGGATCAGCCACCACACGGTGACGCTGCCGACGACCAGGGTCAGCAGCACGGTGGCCAGCATGGCGATGCTGGCGCTGCGGTGCGCGGCGGCGTCCTGTTCCTTCATCTGCGCCATCAGGCTATGCGACTGCTTGCCGATAGTGGCGACGATGGCGTCGATCTGGCGCGTCGGTTCGCGGTCGATGCCCTTGACCAGCGCATCGACGGCCTGCGCGCTGTCAGCGCGCGCGCCGTCATATTTTTGCAGCGCCGCCAGGTAGCTCACCCCCAGCGCATCGTGCGCCTGCATGGCTTGTGCCACGGGCGCCGTATCGAGTTTCAACGCTGCCATCATCGTTTGCAGGCCGGCCAGTTCCTTGCGCGTCTTCGCGCCGCTGGCGACAAACGCTTCGCGGTAGCGCTGGAAGGCGGCAGCATCGCCACCGCGCAGCAGGATGTTTTTCCATTCCTGCACCTGGATCTTGAATTCCACCTGCGCGCTGCGCGCCGCGTCGACCGCTTCCGTGAGGGCCACGGAGCGCTGCATGGCATCCGCACCGCGCGCGCTGGCGGCGTCGAGCGCGCTCCAGCCGCGCGCGCCAACGAATACCAGCGCAAGAAAGAAGAAGGCGCCCAACAGACCCAGGCGTACGGATATTTTCAAATTTGCAAGTTGCATGTGTTTCTCCCAACGACAAGAACAGGAAGGCAACAACGGCGCTGCCAAAAACTATCCAATTCTCACCAAATGGGGAAATCATGCAGCGTGCTCCCTGAAAAACCAAGTGACGCTTTCGCTAGAGAAACGCTTTCAACATAGAAACAACAAATTACACGGTAAGGTTGACTGTCTGGCCATATTGCCGGGCTCGCAGCATGGTCGGGCCGGCAATCTTGTCGGCAGCGCTAGCGCGCCAGGCACCCAGGGTACCGCCAGCCACGCCATGGTCGTGCCGCAGCACGTTCAAGCCGGAGGCATTTGCGCACAACTGCGCCCAGAAACGGCTGCGCGAGGCATTCTGCAAACGCGCGCGTGTCGTTCCACAGGATGGTCGCGCGCAGCACGTGCGGCTGCTTGTCGAGCAGGGTGGCGCCATGCATCTGGCCCGACAGCGCGATGCCGCGCAAGCCGGAAAACGCCACCGGCTGCGCGGCGCGGATGGCCGCGATGACGTCCAGCGTGGCGTGCCACCAGTCTTCGGGATGCTGTTCCGTCGCCCGGCGCCGCCAGCAGCACGCCTTTCCGCCTGCTTTTTCACACCTTGCCGATACGCGCCGGCCAGCGCGTTCAACCATGCTGGCGAAAATCCTGGCGATAAATATTGGTATCCTTGCCCGTCGGCGGCAGGCGCGAGAAGCGCTCGAAGCGCAAGCCCAGTTTATTGAGCAAATTGATCGACGCCTGGTTCTGCGGCGAGGTGATGCCGTACAGGGTGGGGATGCGCAGCGTGTGCCGGGCATGCCGCACCACGGCGGCGGCAGCCTCGTAAGCATAACCCTGGCCCCAGTAGGCGGGCAGCATGGCGTAGCCGATGTCGGGGCCGGGCAGGCTGTCGCGGCGTATCATGCCGCCCATGCCCATGGCCACGCCGTCGCTGCGGCGCTCCGTAATGTAAAAGCAATAGCCATGCTCGCGGAACTGCGCTATCGGACCGGCTTCCAGCGCCGCGCGCGCCGCATCCACGGTATGGATGCTGCGGTCGCCGATATTGGCGATCCACGATGGCTCATTGATCAGCGCCAGGTAGAACGGCGCGTCCTCGGGCGTGAAGGTGCGCAGGCGCAGGCGGGGCGTCTCGATGACGATCATCGATTCTGTCACGGCGCCGCTCATGCCGGCCACTGCATCGGGTCGCTCAGCAGCTGGTACATCACGTAAGCGTCGACATAGCCGAGCTGCGCGTGGCGGTAGGCCAGCGGCAGGGTAGCGACGACGCTAAAGCCCAGCTTTTTCCACAGGGTGACGGCGGCCAGGTTGGTGCTGACGACGAAGTTGAACTGCATCGCCAGATAGCCGGCGCGGCGCGCTTCTTCCATGCAGTGCACGCCCAGCAGGCGCCCCACGCCCACGCCCTGCGCGGCGGGATCGACCATGAACGATGCATTGGCCACGTGCGATCCATGGCCCGGCTGGTTCGCCACCAGCTTGTACATGCCCAGCAGGCGCTCCGTGCCCATCACGGCGACATAGCTTTGCACGCCAGGGCCGAACCAGTAGGCGTGGCAGTCTTCGCGCGAGGTATCGGCGGGGAAGGTATAGGTGTCGCCAGCGGCCACCAGGACCTGAAAGATGGCCCACATGGCGTCGAAATCGGCTTCATCGGCCGGGCGAATATCAATTTCTTTCAAGGCGGTGCTCCCGATAACAAGTGATGGCAGATTGTATCAGCGCCCCAGGCGGAAATTGACCGTCTCGGGCCGGCCCGGCAGGTGCAGGCGCGCACTGGCGCGCGGCGCCTCGCTGATGATTTTCCCGCGCGGCAGCACCAGGCGCCGCGCGGCGCGCAGGCGCAGCGCTTCCACCGTCGAGCTGCAATCGAGGATCAGCAAGTCCGCATGGCAGCCGGGCGCGATGCCATAGCCATCGAGGCCCAGGATGGCTGCCGGCGTTTCCGTGACGGCCAAAAAGCACTCGTGCATCGCTTGCTGCCCCGTCATCTGCGCCACGTGCAGTCCCATGTGCGCCACTTCCAGCATGTCGCCCGAACCGAGGCTGTACCACGGGTCCATCACGCAATCGTGGCCAAAGGCGACGGGAATGCCGGCGGCCAGCATCTCGGGCACGCGCGTCATGCCGCGCCGCTTCGGATACGTATCGTGGCGCGCCTGCAAGGTGATGTTGATGAGGGGGTTGGCGATGGCCGCCACGCCCGCCTCGCGGATCAGTGGCAGGAGCTTGCTCACATAATAATTGTCCATCGAATGCATGGACGTCAGGTGCGAGCCCGTCACCCTGCCCTGCATGCCAAGGCGCTGGCTGTGGAAGGCCAGCGTTTCGATGTGGCGCGACAGCGGGTCGTCCGACTCGTCGCAATGCATATCCACCATCAGGCCACGCTCGCAGGCGAATTCACACAGCAGGCGCACGGATTCGGCACCGTCGGCCATGGTGCGCTCGAAATGCGGGATGCCGCCCACCACGTCCACGCCCATGGCAATCGCCCGCTTCAGATTGTCGAAGGCGCCGGGACTGCGCAGGATGCCATCTTGCGGAAAGGCCACCAGTTGCAGGTCGAGGTACGGCGCCACCTGGCGCTTGACGTCGAGCAGCGCTTCCACGGCCAGCAGGCGCGGGTCGCAGATATCGACGTGCGAGCGGATGGCCAGCAATCCCCGTGCCACGGCCCAGTCGCAATACTGCAGGGCGCGTTGCACCAGCGCGTCCTGCGTCAGTTGCGGTTTCAGTTCGCCCCACAAGGCGATGCCTTCCAGCAAAGTGCCGGACGCGTTCACGCGCGGCAAGCCATAGCTGAGCGTGGCGTCCATGTGGAAGTGCGCATCGACAAACGGCGGCGTAACGAGGTCGCCGGCGGCGTCGATCTCTTGCGCGCCCTGTACGGGCAAGGCGGGGCCGACGGCGGCGATGCGGCCATCCTCGATGGCGATATCGATGGCGCGGCGCCCATCGGGCAGGCTGGCATTGCGGATGACTAAGTCCATGCGGACACTCCTTCGGTTGACTACGGTGCCTGGTGCGTCCAGTTAATGGCCATTTTATATACCTGCGTGGGATGCTGCAGTGCACGAATGCAGTCGCTGGCAAAAGCATAGCCATAGATTCGCTGACAACACCTTGCGCGTGCGCAAACTTCCCACAAATGCTGCCGGGCGCATGAATTGGTCAAGGACACGCCACACGGGCTGAATAAAATATCTTTCAACTAACTCGAATCACCGCTAGAATATTCATATTGCGTTGCATCATAATCAGGCTCTGATCAGTTACTCAGCACGCTACCCACTTTACAAAACGCGGCCAACTCTGGTTTTCGGGATTTTGCAGAGCGTTTTGCCAGCATTTTAATCCGTACAAAGGAGTAAATATGTTTCCGCTTCCAGAACACCTTTCCGGCGCCGCCAAGTCGCAACTGGAAAGCCAGCTGCAAATCTTCAGCACCGTGACCAGCAAAGTCTTCGAAAGCGCCGAGAAAATCATCGCCCTGAACCTGAATGCAGGCAAGGCTGCCCTGTCGCACACGGCGGAAACGGCGCAGCACCTGCTGGCAACGCAGGACCCGCGCGACTTCTTCACCTACAGCACCAGCCAGGCGCAGCCGAATATCGAAAGCGTGCTGGCGTACAGCCGCCAGCTGTTCGGCATCGCCTCGAGCACCCAGGCTGAATTGCTGGCCTCGGCCAAGGCCCGCCTCGCTGCCGCCGCACCTGCCGTCGTCCCCGCCCCGGCAGTGGCCAAGCCGGTGCTGGCCGCTGTACCTGCTATTGCGGCGCCTGCGTCCAAGCCGGCCGCCGCACCGGCACCGTCGCCAGTGGCAGCTGCACCTGTGCCAGCCAAACCGGTCGAAGTGGCCAAGCCTGCAGCCAAGGCAGCACCTGCCCCCGCCACTGTTGCTGCGCCAGCGGCCAAGCCAGCGGCAGCGCCTGCCAAGGTTGCTGATAAGGTTGCCGACAAGCCCGCCGTGAAAGCAGTCGCAGCCAAGCCTGAAGCGGTCAAGCCAGCGCCAGCGAAAACCGCCGCGCCAGCACCCGCCAAGCCAGCCGCCAAGCCATTTCCTTCCAGCAAACCGCTCGCCAAGCCGGCCAGCGCCGCCGGCAAGACCGTTGCCAAGGTTGCGGTGAAGCACGCGCCAGCCGCCAAGCCGGCAGCCAAGGTAGCGCCCAAGGGCGCGCCATCGAAACAGCTCGACATGCTGGGCGGCGGCAAAGGCAGCGGCCGCAAGTAAGGCGGCAGCTTAAGGCGGCAGCAGCGCCGCAATACACAACACAACGGGCTACGGCCCGTTTTTTGCATGCCCGCCCACAGCGCAGTTTTCCGCCTTGTTGTATCCTACGCGTACTTTCCGTCCGCGTGCCCGTCCTTCCGCCCCGCGACACCCCATTACTAAAAACAAAAGGTAACCATGAGTTTATCGAGGCTCATCGCCGGCTTCGTGCGTCAGCATTGGCCGGCGTATGCCGCCGCCGCCGTCATGCTGACAGGCGTGGCAACACTGACCGTCTGGATCCCCCGCCGCGTGGGCGCCATCATCGACGCGCTGGCCGCGCACCGCATGACGGCTGCCGAACTGTGGCTTGAGCTGCTGACCCTGCTCGCCGTGGGCGTCGTCATCTACTTCCTGCGCGTGGGCTGGCGCATCACCCTGTTCAAGGCCGCCTACCAACTGGGCGTGATGCTGCGCACGCGCTTCTACACGCGCATGTCGCAGCAGGGCGCAGCGTTTTACCAGAACCAGCGCACGGGCGACCTGATGGCGCTGGCGACGAACGACATCGACGCCATCGAAATGGCCGCCGGCGAAGCCATGCTGGCCGGCTTCGACGGCACCTTGACCTTGCTGATGGTGCTGGGCATCATGCTGCTGGGCGTGGACTGGCGCCTGGCCTGCATCGCCCTCTTGCCCTTCCCGCTGATGGGTTTGGCCTTCTGGCGCATTTCCAGCCATATCCACACCGCGTCGACGGATTCATTAACGCGCTTTTCCGCGCTGAACGACCATGTGCAGGAATCGCTGTCGGGCGTGCGCACCCTACGCGCGCTGGGCCTGGAAGAGCGCAGCAGCCAGCAGTTCTCCACCCTGGCAGGCCATGCAGCCAACGCCAGCCTGACGGCGCAGCGCTGGGAAGCGGCATATGAGCCGGCCGTCGGCCTGACCCTGACGGCCGCCACGGCGCTGACCCTGGGCCTGGGCGGCTACCTCGTGTGGCACGGTCAATTGACCATCGGCGCACTGACCAGCTTTTCCATGTACCTGGGCCAGCTGATCTGGCCCATGTTCGCCGCCGGCTGGGTACTCTCGCTGATAGAACGGGGGCGCGCCGCCTGGCAGCGCTTGCAACCGATGCTGGACGCGCCGCTGGCCATCGACGACCATGGCAGCATCGCCACCCTGACGCCCGGCCCACTGCAGCTGACGGACATCGGCTTCGCCTACGCGGGCCAGACGGCGCCTGCGCTCTCCGGCATCTCGCTGCGCTTGCAGCCGGGCCAGACCCTGGGCCTGGTCGGCCCCACGGGCAGCGGCAAGTCGACCCTGCTGCGCGTGCTGCTGCGCCAGGTGACGCCGCAAGCGGGCACGGCCACGTGGAATGGCCAGCCGCTCGACGCCTACACCTTGCATGCGTTGCGCGCGGCCATCAGCTGGGTGCCGCAGGAATCGTTCCTGTTCTCCGCCACCATCGCCGACAATATCGCCCTGGCCCGCCCCGGCGCCACGCGCGAGGAAGTGGAACGGGCGGCGCAGCTGGCCGACATCCATGCCGATATTTTGCAATTCCCCGACGGCTATGCCACCCAGGTGGGCGAAAAGGGCATCACCCTGTCCGGCGGCCAGCGCCAGCGCGTGGCGATTGCCCGGGCCCTGCTGGCCGACAACGACTTGCTGCTGCTCGACGATGCCTTATCCGCCGTCGACACGGGCACGGAAACGCGCATCCTGCAACACCTGGAAGAACTGCGCGCGCGCCGCCCCGAGCGCAGCGCCATCATCGCCAGCCACCGCCTGAGCGCCGTCGTGAACGCGGACCTGATCCTGGTGCTGCGCGATGGCCATGTGACGGAAACGGGCAGCCACGACGCGCTGATGCAGCGCGATGGCTGGTACGCCAGCCAGTGGCGCTATCAACAACTGGAGGCCAGCCTCGATGCCATCTAAGACCGACCAAGCCACCACCGCCACGCAATCCGTGCGCCGCCAGGCCGCGCAAGCCATCGGCCTGCTGCGCCGCGCCGCCGCGCCCGACCTGCGCCATTTATACTGGGCCACGTTCTGGCTGATCCTCGCCGCCGCGCTCGAAGTGACGGGGCCGATATTGGGCAAGGCCCTGATCGACCAGCATCTGCTGCCGCGCCACCTGGACTGGACGCGCATGTCGCTGCTGCTGGGCGGATGCCTGCTGACGGGCTGGGTCGCTTCCGGCCTGCGCTACCTGCAGCTGGTGCGCCTGTCCGGCCTGGCCATGCGCTCGGTGCAGCGCTTGCGCGAAACCGTCTACCAGCACGTGCTGCGCCTTCCCATGGCCTTTTTTGACCGCGCCATCACGGGGCAACTGGTCAGCCGCGTCACGAATGACACGGAAGCGGTGAAATCGCTGTACGTGCAGGTGCTGTTCGTCATCCTCGACAGCTCCATCGTCCTGGTCGGCACCATGGCCGCCATGGCCTTCCTCGACTGGCGCCTGATGCTGATCGTGCTGGCCCTGCTGCCGGCCGTGCTGCTCATCGTCTTCCTGTACCAGCGCTGGAGCGCACCGGCCGTCACGCGCGCGCGCGCCCTGCGCAGCGAGATCAACGGGCAGATCGCCGAATCGATCGGCGGCATGAGCGTGCTGCAGGCGAATAACGCGGAGCGCCGCTTCGGCGCGCGCTTCACGGGCATCAACCAGGACCACTACACGGCGCGCATGCAGGAATTGCGCGCCAACGCCTGGCTGCTGCGCCCCGCGCTCGACATGCTCAACATCGTGCTGCTGGCCGTGGTCATCTTCAGCTTCGGCCGGCGCGACATGGGCGCCGTGGAAGTGGGCGTGCTGTATGCGTTCATCAGCTATATCGCGCGCGTGATCGAACCCTTGATCCAGATCACCATGCAATTCAGCCAGTTGCAGCAGTCGGTGGTGGCGACGGCGCGCGTCTCTGCCCTGCTGGATGAAACGCAGGCGCTGGAACACGCGCAGGGAAGGGAAACACCGGCCCTGCGGCAGGCGAAAGCGGACATCGACGTGCCCGCCGTGGACATTGCGCACCTGACGTTCGCCTACGTGGAAAACCAGCCCGTGCTGCACGACCTGTCGCTGAGCATACCGCAAGGCGCTTTTTTTGGCATCGTCGGCCACACGGGCAGCGGCAAGTCGACTTTGCTCTCGCTGCTGCTGCGCTTTTATCCCGTCACGCAGGGCCGCATCGCCATCAACGGCGTCGCCCTCGACAGCATCGACAACGAGCATTTCCGCGCCGATGTGGGCCTGGTACCGCAAGACCCCTTCCTGCTGGCCGCCTCGGCGCGCGAAAACATCGACATGGGCCGCGGCTACACGCAGGCGCAGATCGAGACGGCGGCGCGCGCCGCGCATGCGCACGACTTCATCGCCGCGCTGGAACACGGCTACGACACGCCGCTGGGCGAAGGCGGCTCACGCCTGTCATCGGGGCAGAAGCAGCTGATCGCGATTGCCCGCGCGCTGGCCGGCCAGCCGCGCATTTTGCTGCTGGACGAAGCCACCTCGCGCATCGATAGCCAGACCGAGCAGATCGTGCAGCTGGCCCTCAACGAATTGCGCGGCAAAGTCACCATCATCGCCATCGCCCACCGCTTGTCGACCATCCGCGACGCCGAGCGGATCATCGTGCTCAACCATGGCCGCATCACGGAGGCGGGACCGCACGAGGAACTGATGCAGATCGAGGGCGGTTTGTACCAGCGCCTGTACCTGCTGCAGCAACTGGCCGTTTGATAGGCACGGGCGCCGTTGCGCGCCGCAGCTTTTTTCTGTACGGCATTAAAAAAATGCCGTACGGACGGGAGTATATTCATCTGCCGGGCAGCGCCGAGGGTCCCAACCATACTTCAGGGGGACGCCATGCGCAGCAAACTGTCGATCAGGACGATCTTTGCCGCCATCTTTCTGCTTCGGCGTGCTGTTGCTGGCGATGAACACCATCAACGCCAACCTGTCGGCGCGCACCGAGGCGCAAGCCAGTTCGCTCGAACAGACGGCCAGCACCATGGAAACGCTGACGGAAACGCTGCCGCAAAACGCCAGCAACGCCGGCGAAGCGAACCTGCTGGCCGCCACCGCCTGTTACGTCGCCGTGCAGGGCGGTGCCGTCGTCGCCCAGGTGGCCAGCACGATGGGCCCCATCAAGGAAAGTTCGAGCAAGATCGCCCACATCATGGGTGAGATCACCAGCGCCAGCCACGAGCAAAGCGCCGGCATCAGCGAAGTCAACCAGGCCGTCACGCAGATGGACGGCATCACGCAACAGAACGCCGCCCTGGTCGAGCAGGCGGCCGCCGCCGAGAGCCTGCAAGAGCAGGCCCAGGCCTTGATCGAGGCTGTCGCCATCTGCCGTCTGAAGGATGCGCCGTCGGACTGGACGGCCCTTGCCCTGTGCTGTAACGGCCTGGCCCGGCACCTTTATTGTGTACTTTCACAAAAATCTGCGCACGCCATGATATTTCTTGATTGCAACAGAATATAATCTTTGCAGATCAAGTCGATCATTGCGGGGGCAGCACGTTGGCAGGTAAAGAGAAACTAGCATCACGACGGGGGGCACACTGGCTGCTGGCTTTGGCCTGCCTGCTGCCCGCGCTCGCCTGCGCCCAGGATGACCTGGAGCGGCACCTCTTCGCCGTGCGCGAAGATGGCCGCTTCGTGCCCGCACGCGCCCTGCAGCGCCTGCAAGAAGTGGAAACGCAGGCGCGCAGCGCACCCCTGCCAGTGCGCGCGGAATTCCTCACCCAACTGAGCACCGTGCGCATGCGCCTGGGGCAGAACGATCTCGCCATGCAGTTGGCCGAGGAGCTGATCGCCTACGCCCGCCAGAACAAGGACGACGTGGCGCTGGCCAAGGGCATACTCAGCAAGGCTTACATCATGTTTGCCATGAACGAACGCCGCGCTTCACATCTGCTGGCCTTCGAAGCGGAAAAGATCGCCAACCGCACGCACGACCTGCCCGTACGCGTGCAGGCCACCATCAGCGCGGGGCAATCGTGGGCCGAGGAAGGTAATTTCCCGTTTGCGCTGGCCAAACTGCAGGCGGCCGTGGACCTGGCGCGCCAGAGCAATTCCCCTTCCTGCCTGGCCGCCGCCCTGAATGCCCTCACCCGGCTGTACACGCAGATGCGCGAGTACGAGAAGGGCTTCGAAGTGCTCGACGAGCTGCTAGCCGTCTCCGCTACCCTGGCATCACCGGGTCGCATGGCACAGGCGAAGAATACGGAATACGGGCTGGCGCTCGATGCGCAACAGCCGCAACGGGGCCAGCGCGCCCTGCTGGCGGCCCTGGCACTGGAACGCCAGCTGGGTGCCCGCGGCATGGTGGCCGTTACCCTCGTCAATCTATCGGACAGCTATCTGAAGGAAAACGACTACGCGCGCGCCCTGCGCTATGCGAATGAAGCCATCACGGCGGGGCGCCTGGTCAACAATGAACACGTGGAGGCGACGGCGCGCCTGAACATCGGTCAGGCGCTGATCGGCCAGGGACGCTTGCAGGAAGGCAAGCAAAGCGTGGCCACGGGCCTGGCCTACTACGAGCGCACGGCCAACCAGCCGGACATGCAGGCCGTGCTGCTGGAATACGGCATGGCGCTGGAAAAGGCCGGTGACATGCGCGGCGCCGTCGCGGCGTACCACCGCGAGCGGAGCATTTCCAACCAGCTGTTCGAGAAGCAGCGGCAAAAGGCCGTGTATGAATTACAGGAAAAATATGAAGCGGAGAAGAAACAGCGCCAGATCGAGCTGCTGAGCCGCGAGAATCAGCTGAAGAGCACGGAAATCGACAACCGCCGCCTGCAGCAGCGCGTATGGTGGTTGCTGGCGCTGGTGCTTGCCATGGCGTCCGTTATCGTCGGCTTGCTGTACCGCAAGGTGTGCCACGCAAACGTGCAGCTGAAAGTCAAGAACCAGGAACTCAAGCGCCAGAGCTCGCGCGACCCGCTGACGGCCCTGTATAACCGCCGCCACTTCCAGGAATTCATGCGCAGCCATGCCGGCAAGCCGCTATCGGCCTACGGCGGCGGCGATGTCGTGGGTGCGCTGTTCCTGCTCGATGTCGACCATTTCAAGCACATCAACGACCGTTACGGCCATGCGGCGGGCGACCTGGTGCTGACGACGATCGCCGAAACGCTGCACGACGTACTGCGTGAAACGGACATGATCGTGCGCTGGGGCGGCGAGGAATTCCTCGCCTTCCTGCCTGCCGTCGCGCGCGACGGACTCGACGATATCGCGCGGCGCATCCTCAACGGCATGGCGGCACAGGTCATCCACTACCAGAGGCAGGCCATCCAGGTGCACGTGTCCGTGGGCTTTGCGCCCTATCCTCTGGCGCGGCTGGGACAGCCGCTCACGTGGGAACGCAGCGTCAACCTGATCGACATGGCGCTCTACCTGGCCAAGGCGCACGGGCGCAACCGGGCATATGGCTTGCGCGGTTTTCATCAGGTGGAAAGAACAACCCTGGAAGCGGTGGAGCAAGACCTGGAACGCGCGTGGCGCGACGGCTTTGTCGATTTGAGCGTGGTGCTGGGGGGAACGGACGGGATGGACAAGACGGGGACGGAAACGGCGGGGCCACGCGGCCACGGCAGCGATGGCGTCGCTGCAGCTGCCATCACCTGACGGCAGCTGCGGGAACCGGGCCGGCAGCGGCCGGCCCTGGCGCGCTGATTACAATGATTACTTGTGCGCGGCGTCCTGCATCTTTTCGCCGGCTTTTTCCACTTTCTTGCCGACGGCATCGGCCGCTTCGCTCATTTTCTTGTCGGCGTCAGCAGCGACCTGGTCCATCTTGGCGCCCGTATCGGAAGCCGCCTGGCTCACGGCGGCGTCAGCTTTGGTCGCGGCGGCCTTGATGTCGGCTTCAGCCTTGGCAGCGGCCGCATCGATCTTCTGGCCCGCTTGTTCCGCAGGACCGGCAGCGACATCGCTCTTCTTCTGGCAGGCAGCCAGTGCCACAACCATCATCCCGGCGGCGCACACGGTCATCCAATTTTTGCTTACTTTCATGATATTCCCTTTCATTGTTATCAAAAGACACAGATCAGTTCGCAATATACACCTGCCTAAAATTTTCTAGCGTGCGCTAACGCACATAAGAACAGGCTTTTGTGGCGTGGTTGTAAGCAATGGTATCTTGATATTTTTTCAGCCCCCCTTTCCCTGTGCCGGACGGGCGGCCTGATAACCATCCGTCAAGGTATGCAGAAAAACGATGACGTCGGCGATCTCCGCTTCGTTCAGGGCGGGCGCCTGGCCCGGCTGGCGGTCGAACGGCGCTTCCACGTTCACGTTGGCATCCAGGCCAGGCGGCAGATCGTTGTATTTGTGCACCTTGCCGCTTTTGTCTTTCGGATACCATTTTTGCGGCGCCGTGTCGCGCTGCACGTAAAAACGCAACACCTGCTCCAGGCTGGTAAAGCTGCCGTTGTGAAAAAACACCTTGCGCAGGGCGACGTTGCGCAGGGACGGTGTCTTGAAACTGCCGCAGTATTCCTTGTGCTCCGTCAAATCGGTGCGGTCCGGGCCGCACAAGCCCAGGTCAAAGAACGCCGGGTCTGCATTCGCCGGCAACTTGCCGTTGCGCGGCACGCCGATATTGATCAAGCCGTAGTCGGTAAATTGGGGAAAGGCGCCGCCAGCGCTCACCTGGCTGATGTGGCAGGACGCGCAATTGCCCTTGCGTTCATCGTTGAACAGGGCCAGGCCGCGCGCTTCCTGCGGGCTCAAGCTGGCCTGCTTGCGCAGGAAGGCGTCGTACTTGCTGGTGTACGGATAGAAATCGGCAGGGCTTTCCTGGAACACTTCCAGCGACATCAGCGCCCAGCGCAGCGCCTGACCCGGCTGCTCAAAGATATCCGCGCCATACGTCTGGCGGAACTGCGCCGCCAGGGGGCCGGCCCGCAATTTGGCGACCACGGCGGCCGCATCGCGGTTGCCCATCTCGCGCTTGGATAACAGGGGCGCCAGCGCCTGTTCGTGGCCGGACTGGGCGCGGCCGTCCCAGTTGCGCCCGCCCGTAGGACCCGCGTCGACGCTGTCGTCGCCATCGTCGTCGTGGTAATGCTCGCTGAACGGCGGCGCGTTCTGGAGGTAGCGCAGCGAAGGCGCGGCGCGCGTGCCCGCGTCCTTCAATTCCGGGCCGCCCAGCTGCACCGCCAGCGCGTTCGGCGGGCCGTACGCGTGTTCCGGACTGTGGCAGCTGGCGCAGGCCAGCTTGCCCGACACAGACAGGCTGGGTTCAAAAAACATGGCGCGGCCCATGGCCGTCATTGCCGCCACCGAAGGCTGGCGTTTCAGGGTGGGCGCATACGCGCCCGCCAGCTGGGCGGCGGGCACGGCGGCCGCGTCTTTCTGCGGCGCGGGCTGGCAAGCGGCCAGCAGGCAGGCAGCGGCGGCAAGCAGCAGGGAGGGCATCGGTTTCGTCATGGGCTGGCAGCGTAGCAACGGCATGTGACAACTGCGTGACAAGTCCCTGCAAAAAGTCATGTATCAAGTCCGTACATTACGTCATGTAACAGGCGCTGACATGTCACAGAGCTGACATATTGCCTGCCTAGCATGCGACGTTTTCCACCCAGAAGGCATGAACATGAACTTGCACGCCAAAATCGCTTTACATCCCGCTTTACGGCCCCTGCCGTTGTTACTGTCGCTGGGCCTGGCCGCCTGCGGCAGCGACTACGCGATCACGCCCAGCACCACGGGCCAGGTGATCGGCAGCTACTATGAAAACGCCCAGGTGTGCCTGGAAAGCAGCACAGCCAAGCTGACGTGCGACAGCGGCTCGGCGGCCGTGCGCACGGCCGCCGACGGCAGCTACACGCTCGATGGCCAGGGCGCCGTGCTGGTAACTATCGGCACGGACGCCATCCGCCATGAAACCATCGGCGACGCAGGCAGCAAGGTGACGCAAAAACTGCTGCTGCGCGCACCCAGCGGGCACAGCGCCTTTGTCAGCGCCCTGTCGACGGAACTGGCGCAAATCATGGATGGCAACGGCGGCGACTTTACGGCCGCCAGCAGCAAGCTGGCCGCGCGCCTGGGCGTATCGGAAGCGGGCCTGGCGTCCGACTTCAACAAGGCCAGCGGCGACGAGCTGGCGAAACTGAAGGCGGAAAACGCCAGCGTGACGGCCTTGATCGCCAGCGCCAGCACTCAGGCGGCGCCCGCCGACGCACTGGCCGCCCTGAATGGCGCACTGGCGCTGAACAACATCCAGACCATCGTCGTCATCTACGCGGAAAACCGCGGCTTCGACAATCTGTACGGCCTGTTCCCGGGCGCCAACGGCGTGCCGGGCGTCAATCCCACTTCCACCGCCGCCTACGTGCCGCAGAAGGATTACGACGGCAGCACGCTGCCCGTGCTGCCTCCCACCTGGGGCGGCATGACGGCGGCCGGCCAGAGCACCGTCATCACCCAGGCGCAATCGGCCAACCTGCCCAACAAACCGTTCCAGATCGACGATGCCAGCAGCCCCCTGTACCTGCCGCAATCGGTGATCACGCGCGACCTGGTGCACCGCTTCTACAATAACCAGATGCAGATCAACGGCGGCGCCAACGACAAGTTCGCCGCGTATTCCGATGCGGGCGGCCTGTCCATGGGTTATTACGACGGCAGCAAGATGCAGCTGTGGGACATCGCCAAACAATATGCGCTGGCCGACAATCTGTTCATCGGCGCGTTTGGCGGCTCCTTCCTCACGCACCAGTACCTGATCTGCGCCTGCGCGCCGACCTACCCGAACGCCGACACCTCGGTGGCAAAAGGGTCGATTGCGAAGATCGACGTCGACGCCAGCGGTAACTTCGTGCGCCTGACGCCGTCCGCCACGGCCCCAGGCACGGTCCTGAACGGCGCGCCCGCCTATGCCAACGACGGCGCGCTGACGCCGGCCGATAGCACGGGTATGTTCTACGCCGTCAATACCATGCAGCCGCCGTTCCAGCCCAGCAGCAACGCCCCCGCATCCGGCGACAGCAGCAAGCTGTATGCGGACACGGGCAAGGCCAACACCCTGCCGCAGCAGACGCAGACGAATATCGGCGACTTGCTCTCAGGCAAAAACATCGACTGGGCCTGGTATGCGGGCGCCTGGACGGATACGACGGCCCTGGCCACGGCCAGCGCGCGCGCCGGCAGCTTGCCGAATCCGCCGAACTTCCAGTTCCATCACCAGCCGTTCAATTACTTTGCCAACATGGATCCGGTGAAGGCACCCGCCTACCGCGCCGCCCACCTGCGCGACTTCGACAGTCAGTTCTTCAGCGACGCCAGCGCCGGCAAGCTGCCGCCCGTGGCCTTCTACAAGCCGCAGGGCAATTTGAACCAGCATGCGGGCTACGCCAGCGTGGCCGACGGCGACGCGCATATCGCCAGCGTCATCGCCCAGCTGAAAAAGAGTCCGCAGTGGAAAAACATGCTGGTCATCGTCACCTACGATGAAAACGGCGGCTTTTATGACCACGCCGCACCTCCGAAGGGCGACCGCTGGGGTCCGGGCACGCGCGTGCCGGCCATCCTCGTCTCGCCGTACGTGAAAAAGGGATTGGTTGACCATACGCAATATGATTCGGCCTCTATCCTGCGCGCCATCACGCACCGCTTTGCGCTGCCCGTGCTCGACGGTTTGACGCTACGCGACAAGGCGCTGGTGGCCAACGGCGGCAAGCCGATGGGCGACTTCAGCGCGGCGCTGGCCCTGGTGCCGCAAGAGTAAGCGTCGGTTCAAACGGCAACGCGACGCCCGCCCGGCATGGCCGCGGCGGGCATTTTACATGTTGGCGCTACTGGCCCGTGACCGGGGCAGCATCGAGCAGCGAACGCTCGAGCAGTTGCGACAACGCCGCGCGTAGCGCCTGCGTGCGCGCCGCCAGTTCCGGCCGCTTGTAGCGCTCGGCGGCGATCAGGCTGCTTTCCAGGCAGACCCTGTCCGACCTGGCCAGGCAGGCGTCGGCCGCGTCGAGCTGGGCGCTGGCTTGCGCCACTTTCACCTTGGCGTCGAGTTCCAGGCTGTCGGGATCGTCGCCCCAGCGTTTCACGTAGACGGCCAGGCGCGTGGCGGACAGATCCGGCTTGCCCGCATCGAGCGCCTGGTTGACGCTGTCTTGCAGCGCCGTCCACGCCTGTGCCCGCTGCTGTTGCCGGTCGCATGCGGCAGCGGACTTGGTGATGTTCGCCTGCAAGCGTTTGATGTGCGCGGCGGGCGCCTTGGCGCTTTTGAGCACGGCCAGCGCGCTGCGCGCCCCGTCCAGGTCGCACTGCGCCGCCAGCGCGGTAGCAACCTCGACCTGTTCCGCCACGCTGGCCGGCTTGTCGGCGGGCTTGTTGAAAAACCAGATGCCTGTCAGCACCACAGCCGCCGCGATCCACGTGCGCAAGCGCACGGGCGGGCGCGGTGGCGGCACCGAGCCCCTGGCGGCCGGTTTCGCGGGCGGCGCCTTGGCTGGAGCGGGGGCCGCTGGCGGGACGGGCTTGGGAGCTGGAACTGGAGCTGAAGCTGGAGCTGGAGCTGGCTTGGGCGCGGGTTGCGGTGCGGGAATGGGCGCAGCAACGGGCGGCGGCGCTGGCACTTTCTCCAGAACAGGCGCTGCAGCCACCTGGCGCGCGCCGCAAAACGGGCAATGCACTACGCGCAGCGGCAAGCTCCGGCCGCAAGCGGCATTGATGCAAACATCATTCACTGTTTCAAGCACATTCCAACCTTTTCCTGGAGTCATTCCACTGCGTTCAGCCGCAATATTACCTTAGGCGCGTACCGCAACGTCGCACCCGCAGCGAGTCCCACTGCCTTGATACCGATCAAAAAAAAGCTCCGTCTCCGGCAAGCAGGGGACAGAGCCAATATTATCGTGATATCAGAGAAGTAGCAGAAACGGCAGAGCAAATGTCCAAGGGCAGGCAACAACGCCATGGGCGCTTTATCAGGGATGCAGTTTGATCAGGAGCGCTTACACCTTGACCGCATCAACTTTTGCAATCACCGTGCGCGCAATGATATCCGTTGCCGGACAAGTCTCCATCGCGTCCGAATAAGCAAGCCAGCGCTGCAGGCTTTCCATGCGGCGGATGGTGATGCCCTTGCCATTGATGTAGCCGATCTGCTCGAAATTGGCGGGGCTGGTGGTCAGCTTCGAGACGGTGGGCGCATTATCGACCAGGCGGTCGTAGGCCTTGCGCGCCTTGTGCTCCCACTTGGCCAGCACAGGGTCGTCAAAGCGGTTGCTTTCAAAATACACGGTGATAGTGCGGTCGTGATTCGCAAAGCCGACGATCGCCGCACCCTTGCGTATGGTCAGCAAGACATCTTCCTTGACGCCCGTGACGGGAACGAACACGGCAGCGCGCCCATCCGTATCCGGCCGCTCCATGGGAATATCTTGTCCTATTAAACTCATTACATCACACTCTTAGTCATCGCCTGTTGGCTTGTTGTCCCTGCATCACTGAAAGCATGGCCTGCACATGCGTGCCTTTGCCGCTGCGACGGACCACTCCCAGGCTGTTTATCAAATAATACATTGCCGGAAAGCACTACACAAGATAATCAGAGGCACGGCAGCCACAGCGCCTCCGCCGGATGGGGAATGGTATGCCCTGCGGCAATCACTTTATAATGCTGCGATTACTTCACGCCAGACACCTCCGCACCATGACGCTTCCCGAGAATGACACCAGCCGGCTCGATGCCATCAGCGCCGCCGCTACCGAAGTGGCCGCGCAAAACGTGGCCGACCTGCTGGCCATGGCCATCTGTCACCGCCCGGACGAACCAGCCCTGATCGTCTGCGACAAGCGCAGCTGGCTCAACGTCGTGTTGACGGAAGCGTATCGCCAGGCCTTGCCGGACGCGAGCTTCATTGATTTCGACGACGTCACGCCCGACGCCGTGCTGGCCGCGTTTGCCGAACTGCCCGCCGGCAGCCTCGTCGTGCTGATCCAGTCGACCAGCTTCCGCCTGGAAGCGTTCCGCATCCGCATCGAGCTGTTCAAGCGGGGCTTGAAAGTGATCGAACACGTGCATTTATCGCGCATGCCCGGCGTGCAGGGACTGCACTACATCGCTTCGCTGGCCTACGACCCCGCCTACTACCGGGGCGTGGGCCATGCGCTCAAGGCGCGCATCGACCGCGCCCGCCACGGCATGGTCGACAGCGGCGGCGAGCAGCTGGTGTTCGCTTCGCCGTTCGAATCGGCCAAGCTGAATATCGGCGACTACGCCGGCATGAACAATATCGGCGGCCAGTTCCCTCTGGGCGAAGTATTTACGGAAGCACAGGATCTGGAAGCGGTGAACGGGCGCGTGCGCATCTTCGTCTTTGGCGATACGCACTTCATGGTCAACCGCCCCGACACGCCGATCACCCTGATCATCGACAAGGGCCGCGTGACGGGCACCGAGCACGCCACGCCCGAATTTACCGCCATGCTGGAAATCATCCGCGCCCATGAAGGCGAAGTGTGGGTGCGCGAACTGGGCTTCGGCATGAACCGCGCGTTTTCGCGCGAACAGCTGGTCAACGACATCGGCACGTATGAACGCATGTGCGGCATCCATCTGTCGCTGGGCGCCAAGCATGGCGTCTACACCAAACCCCAGTTCAAGCGCAAGGATGCGCGCTATCACGTCGATATTTTCGCCGTGACCGAAGCCGTCTACCTCGACGACGAGCGCGTGTATGCGGATGGCGCGTGGACGCTGGAACCGGTCGCTTTCAACTGAACCTCAGCTGAAAAACCCGGCCGCTTGCAGCTCGCGGTCCCACGGCGGCACGGGCTGGTATTCGGCCACCAGGAAATCGATCAGTGCGCGCACCTTGGGCGACGGCTGGCGGCTGGCCGGGTACAGCGCGCTCAAGTAATTCAGCGGCAGCTCCCAGCCGGACAGCACGGGCAGCAGGCTGCCATCGAGCAGATTGCGCCAGGCGAGGAAGGTAGTGCTGTAGACGATGCCCAGCCCCCGCTGCGCCGCCTGCTGCAGCACCAGCCCGTTATTCGCCGTAAAACCCGCCTGCACGCGCACGCTCACCTCCTCGCGCTGCTCCCCTGCTCCCCGCTGAAAATGCCAGTTCGTGCCATCGGTCAGGTGGCTGAAATGCAGGCACTGATGCTGCAGCAAGTCTTGCGGCGTCTGCGGCACGCCCCATTGCGCCAGATAGGCGGGGCTGGCGCACAGCACGGCGCGGCAGGGCGCCAGCGGACGCATGGCCAGCGCGCTGCTGTCCGGGATGCCACCCACGCGGATGGTCAAGTCAAAACCGTGGCGTATCGGATCGAGCAGCGCATCGTCGACAAACAACTCGGCTTGCACCTGCGGGTGCAGCAGGCTGAAACGGGCGACAGCGTCGGCCAGCCATACGCTGCCAAAACTCGATGGCGCCTGGATGCGCAGCGGCCCGGCCAGCTCCGCCCCCGCTCCCGCCTGCGCCACGTGCGCCACCATGCGCGCCGCTTCCTGCGCCTGGCTGACGGTGGCCATGCACGGCGCCAGATAGGCGCGGCCCGCGTCCGTCAAGCTCACTTCGCGCGTGGAGCGGTGCAGCAGGCGCGCATGCAGGCGCTCTTCCAGCTGCATGATGGTCTTGCTGACCATGGCCCGCGTCAGGCCCAGGCGCTGCCCGGCCAGCGTGAAGCTGCGCTGGCGCGCCACTTCGACAAAGATTTCCATCGCTTTTAGTTGATCCATGTCAAAGATTGTCTTCGCTTTGGCGACAATCTGTCAACCGCTGGGCGATTGTTTGCCGCCCTCGCCCATCCTACAATGGCGCTTTCCATTGACCTCCGGAGCCGCCGCCATGCTGACAATCCCGCAACAAGAACAATACCAACGCGACGGCTACCTCATCCTGCCCGATTTCAAGGGTGCGGACGAAATCGCCGCCTTGCGCGCGCGCGCCGAGCAGATTGTCAACGAATTCGATCCCAGCGCCAGCCAGTCCATCTTCACCACGCGCGACCAGGCCAAGAACACCAACGACTATTTTCTCGCCTCCGACAACACCATCCGCTGCTTCTTCGAAGAAGAGGCCTTCGGCCCGGACGGCCAGTTAAAGCAGGCCAAATCGCTGTCGATCAACAAGATCGGCCACGCCATGCATGACCTGGACCCTGTCTTCCGCAGCTTTTCGGCCGACCCGAAACTGGCCGAAGTGGCGCGCGACCTGGGCCTGGCAGATGCCCAGGTATGGCAATCGATGTACATTTTCAAGCAGCCTGGCATCGGCGGCGAAGTGCGCTGGCACCAGGACGCCACGTATTTCGAGACCACGCCCATCAGCGTGACCACCTTCTGGTTCGCGCTGGAAGACGCGACCCTGGACAACGGTTGCCTGTGGGCGGAACCGGGCGGCCACCGCGGCCCCCTGCGCGAACGCTTCATCCGCAACGGCGACGCCGTGCGCGTGGAAAAACTCGATCCGATGCCCTGGCCCGACGACAGCACGGCCGTGCCACTGGAAGTCAAGGCGGGTGCCCTCGTCTGCTTCCACGGCTTGCTGCCCCATTACAGCGCGCCGAACCGCTCACCCGTCTCGCGCCACGCCTACACCTTGCACGCCACCGATGGGCAGACCGAGTACGCGGCCCACAACTGGATACAGCGCGATGCAGCGTTCCCCGTGCGGGGCTTCGTCTGATGCGTATCGACATCTACGCCGCCCACTGGGGCAATAACGAGCTGCCGCCCGAGGTCTTCATTGACAAGGTACTGGCGGCCGGCTTCGACGGCATCGAAATGTCGCTGCCGCTGGACGCCGCCCTGCGCGAGGAATGGACGGACCGCATCGCCAAGGCGGGTCTGCAACTGATCGCCGCGCAGTGGGAAACCGTCTTCCACAGCGACTTCGAACTGCACCGCGCCGCCCTGGCGGAATTGCTGGAAAACGCCTGCCTGGCGCGCCCCGTGCTGGTCAACACGCACACGGGCAAGGATTACTATAGCCAGGCGCAGAACGCGCAACTGCTCGACCTGGCCGCCGCCATCTCGGCAAAGCACGGCGTGCCCATCGTGCATGAGCTCCACCGCAGCCGCTTCAGCGGCCACCCGATGCTGCTGCTGCCCTACCTGGCGCAGTATCCAGACCTGCCATTGACGGCCGACCTGTCGCACTGGTGCTGCGCCTGCGAATCCCTGCTGGAAGACCAGCCGCAGACCCTGGCGCAGGTGCTCCCGCTGGTGCGCCACGTGCATGCGCGCGTGGGCCATGCACAGGGTCCGCAAGTGGCCGACTTCCGCGCGCCGGAAGCGAAGCAGGCGCTCGACGCCCACCTGGCGTGGTGGGATGCCATCGTCGCCCTGCGCCGCGCCGCCGGCGCCGAACGCATGACGTTCACGCCGGAATTCGGCCCCGCACCGTACACGCAAACCCTGCCCTGGACGCAGCAACCCGTGACGGATGCATGGGAACAGAACGTCGCCATGCTCGAACTGCTGCGCGCGCGCTACGCCGGGTAGGCGCCGCGCATTGCAATTAAATAGCGCGCTATATATACTGTGCAGATGGAAAATACCTCCCCCAATCCCCTGCACCAGGTACCGCGCCTGGACAGCCAGCTGTGCTTTGCGCTGTACTCGACCTCGCTCGCCATGAACAAGCTGTACCGCAAGCTGCTGCGTAAACTCGGCCTCACGTATTCGCAATACCTGGTGATGATGGTGCTGTGGGAACGCGACGGCCTGACGGTATCGGAAGTGGGCGAGCGCCTGTTCCTCGACTCGGCCACCCTGACGCCCCTGCTCAAGCGCATGGAGCAAGCGGGCCTGTTGACGCGTGCGCGTGCCGCCAGCGACGAGCGCCAGGTCATCATTTCCCTCACGGAACAAGGCAACCAGCTGCGCCACGAAGCGGCCCTGCTGCCCGAAGCCATCCTGACGGCCAGCCACTGCAGCGTGGAACAAGTTGTGGACATGAAACAACAACTGAACCAGTTGCGCGACAGCCTGATGAAAAGTGAGTAAAAGCCCTGCTTTACCGAGCAAAATAAGGTAAAGCATTTCCCTGACAGCGCCAGGCAAAAGCTGGCGCAAAATCTGCCTTTCTTTATTACAAATAGATACAAGGATGGCCCCACCCTGCGTATAGAATAGTTGCCACTATTTCCTTACAACAACATCAGGGTGACTATGCGCATACTTTTCGGCTCCGTAGCCTCGTTGGCTCTCTGCATTACCGTGTCGGCTTTCGCCGCCGAACCATTCGACGACAAGTTCCGCCAGCTCGAAGAAGTACTGCCCACCCCGAATACCTACCGCACCGCGTCCGGCGCGCCGGGCCACGCCTATTGGCAGCAGCGCGCCGACTACACGATCCGCGCCACCCTGGACGAAGCCAAACGCGAGATCGCCGGCAGCGGCACCATCACCTACCACAACCAGTCGCCCGACACCCTCGGCTACCTGTGGGTGCAGCTGGACCAGAATATCTACAAGCCCGATTCCGACGCGCGCCGCATGACCACGGCGCCATCGCGCCAGGCGTGGGCCAAAACGGCGGGCGAAGAGACGATGAAATTCGAAGGCTTGCGCGGCATGCTGGCGCGCGGCGACTTCCAGGGCGGCTTCAATATCCGCGCCCTGAAGGGCGCCGATGGCCAGCCCTTGAAATATGTAGTGAACCGCACGATGATGCGCATCGACCTGCCCCAGCCCCTGAAGCCGGGCCAGGACTTCGTCTTTCAGATCGACTGGGATTACCGCATCAATGAACAGAAGGTGCTGGGTGGTCGCGCCGGCTATGAAGTCTTCGACGACAAGAACGCCCTGTTCGAAGTGGCGCAGTGGTTCCCCCGCATGGCGGCCTACTACGACGCGGCCGGCTGGCAGCACAAGCAGTTCCTGGGATCGGGCGAATTCACGCTGGAATTTGGTGACTACGACGTGCAGCTGACCGTCCCTGCCGACCATATCGTCGCCTCCACGGGCGAGCTGCAAAATCCGCAGGACGTGCTGTCTTCCGCGCAGCGCGAGCGCCTGGAAAAGGCCCGCAGCAGCGACAAGCCCGTCATCATCGTCACGCAAAAAGAGGCCGAAGCGGCCGAAAAATCCGTCAGCCGCGCGCAAAAGACGTGGCACTTCAAGGCATCCAACGTGCGCGACTTCGCCTGGGCCTCGAGCCGCAAGTTCATCTGGGATGCGCAGGGCTACAAGAAGGGCGGCAGCGATGTGATGGCCATGTCCTACTATCCGAAAGAGGGCAATCCGCTGTGGGAAAAGTACAGCACACAGGCCATCGTGCATACGATAGAACAGTACAACAAGTACAGCATAGCCTACCCGTACCCGACGGCCATCTCCGTCAACGGCCCCGTGGGCGGCATGGAGTATCCGATGATCTCGTTCAACGGCCCGCGCCCCGTCAAGGATAAGAAGACAGGCGAGCTGAGCTACTCCAAGCGCACCAAATATGGGCTGATCGGCGTCATCATCCACGAGGTTGGCCACAACTACTATCCGATGATCATCAACTCGGACGAGCGCCAGTGGACGTGGATGGATGAAGGCTTGAACACCTTCGTGCAATACCTGGCGCAGCAGGCGTGGGAAGAGAACTACCCGGCCTCGCGCGGCGAGCCGCGTGAGATCGTCGACTACATGCGTAGCCGCGACCAGGTACCCATCATGACGAACTCCGAATCGTTGCTACAGTTCGGCAACAACGCCTATGCGAAGCCGGCGGCGGGCCTGAACATCCTGCGCGAAACCATCCTCGGGCGCGAGCTGTTCGACTACGCGTTCAAGGAATATGCGCAGCGCTGGAAGTTCAAGCGCCCCACCCCCGCCGACTTTTTCCGCACCATGGAAGACGCCTCCGGCACCGACCTGGACTGGTTCTGGCGCGGCTGGTTTTATACCACCGACCCGGTCGACATCAGCATTGACGGCATCAGCGAATACGGCGTGAGCTCAAAAGATCCTGCAACGGAAAAAGCCTGGAAAAAGGCGCAGAAGGACGCCCAGCCGGAATCGGTGACGAGCCGCGCCAACAAGGGCATGCCGCGCCGCGTCGACGCGCATCCGGAGCTGAAGGATTTCTACAACCAGCACGACGACTTCACGGTGACCAACAAGGATCGCAACAGCTATGCCGAAGCGCTGGCTGGCCTGGAACCATGGGAAAAGGACTTGCTGAAACAGGGCAAGCACCTGTACCTGGTCGACCTGTCGAACCTGGGCGGCATGGTCATGCCCCTGATCCTGGAGATTGAACTGAAAAGCGGCAAGAAGTACATCGAGCGCGTGCCGGCCGAAGTGTGGCGCTACTCGCCGAAAAAGATCACCAAGGTCGTCATCACCGATGAACCGATGGTGGGCCTGGTGCAGGACCCGTACTGGGAAACGGCCGATATCGACACCAGCAACAACGCCTGGCCGCGGAAAATCACGCCATCGCGCCTGGAACTGTTCAAGAGCGAAAAGTCACCCAAGGATAACCTGATGCGCGATTTTAATACGCCGCTGAAAGGCAAGAACGGCGGCTCCGACAAAGGCGACGAGGCGTGAAGCGCTGGCGCACGTTCGCGGCAAGCCTGCTGGCCGGTGCCAGCATGGCGGCCGGCGCGCACAATTTTCATATGGGTATCGCCGACATCAGCTATAACGCGGCCAGCGGCAGCACCGAAGTGGTGCATACCTTCACGGGCCATGACGTCGAGGCGCTGCTGACGCAGTTGTACCAGCGCCAGTTCGACCTTGGCCAGGAAGATAGCGAAGCGGCCCTGCGCCGCTATGTCGAGAAACAGTTTTACCTCGTGGGGCCGGACGGCAAGCGCCTGCGCCTGAACTGGGTCGGCATGAAGGTCAATGCCGACAACGTGGTGATCTTCCAGGAGATCGAACGCACACGCCTGGCTCCCGCCACGCGCATCCACAACCAGCTGCTGATCGATTTCCTGCCCAGCCAGAGAAATACCCTCAACGTGCAGGACAGCGGCACCATCCAGACGCTGTTTTTCGACCGCCAGAATACGGAATTGCCGATCAGGTAAGCACTGGCGGGCTACTACCCTTCGCCGCTACACCCAGACACTCATGACGCCACGCTTTCTTCCCCTCCTCCTCGCCGCCCTGTTTTCAGGCGCCGCCCACCCCGACGACATCTTCCAGCGCGTACTGGTCGACGGTTCGCGCATGAACCAGCTGGGCGTGGCCGATTCGGCCAACGCGGGCAGCGTCACGCAACAGCAGCTCGACGCGCGCACCAGCTACCGGCCCGGCGAATTGCTCGAAGCCGTGCCGGGGCTGATCGTCAGCCAGCATAGCGGCGAAGGCAAGGCCAACCAGTTCTACCTGCGCGGCTTCAACCTCGACCACGGCACGGACTTGCGCACCACCGTCGACGAGATGCCCGTCAACCAGCGCAGCCATGGCCACGGACAGGGCTGGACGGACCTGAACTTCCTGATCCCCGAACTGGCCATGCGCCTCGATTACAAAAAGGGCCCGTATTCGGCGGCGCAAGGCGATTTTTCATCGGCGGGCGCGGCCTCGATCGTCTACGCGAACCGCCTGACGCAGGGCATCGCCAGCGCGGGCATCGGTCAAAACGGCTTTCGCCGCGCCCTGCTGGCCGACTCCCTCGATGCGGGCGACGGCAGCCTGCTGTACGCGCTCGAAGCACAGCATAACGATGGACCGTTCACGCAGCCGGACCGCTACCGCAAGCTCAATGGCGTGCTGCGCTACAGCGAAGGCTATGCCAACAACGGCTACAACGTCACGGCCATGGCGTACGACGCCAGCTGGCATGCCACCGACCAGATTCCGCTGCGCGCCGTGCAGGAGGGTAGCTTGGGCCGCTTCGACGCCATCGATGCCAGCGACGGCGGCAAGGCGCAGCGCTACAGCCTGTCGGGCACCTGGCGCCAGACCAGAGACGACGTGTCGTCCAAGGTCAGCGCGTATATGATCGCCAACCGCCTGGCCCTGTTCTCAAATTTCACGTATGCGATGGATGACCCCGACAACGGTGACCAGTTCGCCCAGCCGGACCGGCGCTTGACATCCGGCCTCGATGCCAGCCATACCTGGCACCGCCACACGGACAGCGGCAGCAGCGACACCACCATCGGCCTGCAGCTACAGAACGACAATATCCACAATGGCCTGTACAACACGCGCCAGCGCCAGATCGTGTCGACCACGCGGCAAGACCATATCGTCGAAACCAGCATCGGCGTGTATGGTGAAAACAGTACGCGCTGGTCGCGCTGGCTGCGCAGCGTGGCCGGCCTGCGCGCGGACGCCTACCGCTTCGACGTGCGCAGCGACCACGCCGCCAATTCGGGCACGGCCAGCGACCATTTGTTCAGCCCCAGCCTGAGCGTGATCGCCGGCCCGTGGCGCGACACGGAGGCGTATATCAACATCGGCAATGGTTTTCACAGCAACGACGCGCGCGGCACGACGATCACGGTCGACCCGAAGACGGGTGCAGCGGCCGACAAGGTCACGCCTTTGGTGCGCTCGCGCGCTCTGGAACTGGGCTTGCGCAGTGCCGCCATCGCCGGCCTGCAAACGTCGCTGTCGCTGTACCGCCTGGACTTCGATTCCGAACTGCTGTTCATCGGCGACGCGGGCGCCACCGAGGCGGGCCGCCCCAGCCGGCGCTACGGCATCGAGTTTTCCAGCTACTACAAGGCGGCCAGCTGGCTGTCGCTGGACCTGGACCTGGCATATGCGCGGGCACGCTCGCGCGGCAGCGACCCGACGGGCGACTTCATCCCGGGCGCCATCGAAGGCGTGGCCCAGCTGGCCATGACGCTGACGCCGCGCGGGCCATGGTCGGGCTCTTTGCGCCTGCGCTACTTCGGCCCGCGGCCCCTGATCGAAGATAACAGCGTGCGCTCCGCAGCCAGCGTGGGCTTGAACGGGCGCATCGCCTACCAGATCGACAAGACCTTGCGCGTGGAGCTGGAGGGATACAACCTGGCCAACCGGCGCGACTCGGCCATCGATTACTACTATGCCTCGCGCCTGCCCGGCGAGGCGCAGCCGGTCGACGATATCCACTTCCATCCGGTGGAATCGCGCTCGCTGCGCCTGACCCTGGTAAAGAATTTTTAAGTAAACAAGAATAATTCTTATCGCACTGCACAGGAAACGCTACGAAGTCGTAGAATGCCAGGCTGGATAAACTGATACAGGCCGCGTTCCGGTCCGCACCGCCATGAGCACTTCCGCACCGATCTTTACCGACCCGTCCCACATCAAGGACGCCTTGCGCGATGACGGCTATGCCGTCCTGCGCCCGCAGGACGTGGCGGCGCTGGCTGGCTGCCCGCTGGCCGCGCTGCGTGCGCTTGAACCCAGCTGGAACGCGCTGGCGCTGGACAATTACCTGAAAGATGGTGGCCGCTATCGCCGCCGGCGCCACTCGTGCTTCGTGCAGGATGGCGCGCGCCTGACGCAGACGGCGCACCGCCCGCACTGGCAACCGGTCGAATACAACGCCCTGCACGGCGGCATGCACCGACTGTTCGAGCCGGTCGAGCCGGCCATCGTCGCGCAGCCAGCCTGGCAGCAGCTGATCCGCGCGCTGGGTGACGCCTGCTCGCAGGTCAAGGGCAGCCAGCCGTGGTTCATCGAGGCGCACCAGTTCCGCATCGATACGACCGATGGTATCGGCCGCCCCACGCCGGAAGGCGCGCACCGCGACGGCGTCGATTTCGTCGCCGTGCTGCTGATCGGGCGCGAACAGGTGAAGGGCGGCGAGACACGCATCTTCGAAGCCAATGGTCCCAACGGCAAGCGCTTTACCCTGACGGAGCCGTGGTCGCTGCTGTTGCTCGACGATGCGTCTGTCATCCACGAATCGACGCCGATCCAGCCCATCGGCGAGCATGGCCACCGCGATACGCTGGTGCTGACATATCGCGCAGGCCAGTTCCAGGGCGAGAATTAAGCGTTGGCCACAGCATTGCCTGTGGCCAAAATAGTTACTTGTAAGTTACTTTTGCAGACCTAAATCCGATATAGTCACAGGATGTCGATATTGCGCGCTCACCGCGCCCAGCATCACCACACTGAAATTCTAGGAGAGGTCTGTGGACTCCAACAACCAAATCAAGCCTGACGAAATCGAGATCCTGATCGTCGAGGACAGCCCGACCCAGGCGGAGCGCTTGCGCCGCCTGATCCAGTCGCTGCACTACAACGCGCGCGTGGCGGCGAATGGCCAGCTGGCCCTGGCCGCCATCCGCGAGCGCAAGCCGCACCTGGTGCTGTCCGATATCGTCATGCCTGAAATGAATGGCTACGACCTGTGCCGCGCCATCAAGTCCGATCCGACCCTGCGCGACATTCCCGTGATCCTCGTCACCTCGCTCAACGACCCGAAGGACATCATCCGCGGCATCGAGTGCGGCGCCGACAATTTCATCCGCAAGCCCTACGCGGAAGATTACCTGCTCAACCGCATCAGCCACATGCTGATGAACCAGAAGCTGCGCAAGAACCAGAACGTGGAAATCGGCATCGCCCTGTACCTGGGCGACCAGAAGCACTTCATCAATGCGGAGCGCCAGCAAATCCTCGATTTGCTCATTTCCACGTATGAACAGGCGGTGCAGGTCAACGGCGAACTGCAGGCGCGCGAACGCCAGGTGATCGAACTGAACATGCGCCTGGCGCACCATGCGGCCGAACTGGAAACCATCAACCGCGAAATCGCCCTGAAAAACCTGGAGCTGGCCGAAGCGAGCCGCATGAAATCCGCCTTCATCGCCAATATGTCGCATGAACTGCGCACGCCGCTCAATGCCATCATCGGCTTCACGGGCGCGCTACTGATGAAACTTCCCGGCCCCCTGACGTCCGACCAGGACAAGCAACTGAACACCATCCGCGCCAGCGCGCGCCATCTGCTCTCGCTGATCAACGATATCCTCGACGTGGCCAAGATCGAAGCGGGCAAGCTGACCCTGTCGATCGAACCCGTGCACTGCCAGGAGCTGATGGCCGAAGTGGCCGACACCTTGCGCCCCCTGGCCCAGCAAAAAGGTCTGACCTTGGAAATGGCACTGGGCGAAGCGGGCAAGCCGCCCGCCATCATCGACACGGACCGCCGCGCGCTGACGCAAATCCTCATCAACCTGCTCAACAACGCCATCAAGTTCACGGAACAGGGCACGGTGCGCATCAGCCTGGCCCAGCGCGAGGAAGACGGCGTGCTGGTGACGGAAATGAGCATCGCCGACAGTGGCGCCGGCATCAAGGAAGAAGACCAGGCCAAGCTGTTCCAGGCCTTCTCGCAGCTCGATTCCACCTCCACGCGCCACGTGGAAGGCGCGGGACTGGGCCTGTACCTGTGCCAGAACCTGGCCAACGCCATCGGCGGCGCCCTGTTCTTCAATAGCGACTACGGCTCGGGCAGCACCTTTACACTGGCCCTGCGCAGCAAGGCCTGACGCCCTGTGCGCCGCAACATAAAGTTCTATTTCTTGCCATCCAAGACAGGTTCATACAGTAGTTTTACGGTATTGCACCGCACCATTTTCAGCGCTATAGTGGAACTGTCTCCTCCAATTCGTTCCCTGAACATTGGATTCAGCCCGCGCTAGTACGCGGGCTTTTTTTTGCCTGCGTTTTACATCTTCATCTTTCCTTAACTAAATCAACCGATTTAGTTATATCAATCGTTTGAGATATATGATTAAATCTCCGGCATGATTGAAAAAAACGCCATCCCCACTTCCACTGCCGACGACGGACGCAAGCCCCGTTCCGACGGCGAGCAGTCGCGCGAGCGGCTGCTGCATAGCGCTATCCGCCTGTTTGCCGAACAGGGCTACGCCAAGACGTCCACGCGCGAACTGGCGCAGGCGGCCGGCACGAACGCAGCCGCCATCAGCTACTATTTTGGCGACAAGGCGGGACTGTACCGCGCCGCCTTTTCACAGCAATCGTCGGATCCGCAAGACAATATCGCCCTGTACGAGCAGCCCCATTTCACCTTGCGCCAAAGCCTGGAAGGCTTTTATGCACAATTGCTCGCGCCCATGCAGCAAGGCGAGATCGCGCGCGACTGCATGCGCCTGTGGTGCCGCGAAATGCTCGAACCGACAGGCCTGTGGGCACGCGAGATCGACCAGAACATCCGTCCCGAACACGAAGCGCTGACGCGCGTGCTGGCACGCCACCTGGGCGCGCCCGACAACAGCGACGACATGCACCGCCTGGCGTTTTCCATCGCTTCGCTGGCCCTGCAGCACATGGTGGGCGCCGAGGTGCTGCAAACCCTGCGTCCGCAACTGCTGGAAACGCCGCACGCCATCGACACCTGGCTGGCGCGCATGACCGATTACGCGCTGGCCATGGCCGACGTGGAGCGCCGGCGCCTGGCCATTCCTCCCTCTAACCCTACCGCTCAATGACAAGCAGAAGGACCAGCATGACGACTATTCAATGCACCGCTCAACGCGTCCTGGCCGCCAGCATCGTGCTGGCACTGGGCGGTTGCGCCCTGCAAGGGCCGCCCGCAGCGGTGGCACCCGGCGCACCAGCGCAGTGGCAGGCGCCGCTGCCGCATAACGGCAAGCTGACGGACCTGGCCAGCTGGTGGCAGGGCCAGGGCGACAGCCTGCTGGTGGAATTGATCACCGATGCGCAACAGGTCAGCCCCACGATCGCCGCCGCCAGTACGCGCATCGTGCAGGCGCGCGCGGACAGGGTCGCCAGCGGCGCCGCGCTGGCGCCCACGCTCGACGCGACAGGCAGCGTGGTGCGCACCAGCCAGCAATCGGCGCAACCGGGCGGCACCACCTCGCAGGCAGCGCTGCAAGCGTCGTGGGAAATCGATGTGTTCGGCGCCAGGCGGGCCACGCGCGATGCGGCGCAGGAGCGCTACGACAGCGCACGCGCGCTCTGGCATGAGGCCCGCGTCTCGGTCGCCGCCGAAGTGGCAAACCAGTACTATGCCTTGCGCACCTGCCAGCAATTGCAGGCAGTGTCCGACCAGGATGCCGTCTCGCGCCGCGATTCGGCACGCCTGACGGAACTGAGCGCCGGCGCCGGTTTCCAGCCGCCCGCCAACGCCGCCCTGGCCCGTGCCAGTGCCGCCGAAGGCGCCAGCCGCGCCATCGAACAGCGCGCCGCCTGCGATGTGAATGTCAAGGCGCTGGTGGCCCTGTCGGCCATGCCGGAAACGTCGCTGCGCCAGAAGCTGGCGGCCAGCCCCTTTGTTGCGCCCTCGCCCGTGGCGATTGCGCAACTGCCGGCGCAAACCCTGAGCCAGCGTCCCGACATTTACAGCGCCGAACGCGAAGTGGCGGCAGCCAGCTTCGAAGTACGCGGCGCGCAAGCGCAACGCTATCCTCGTCTGAGCCTGGCCGGCTCCATCGGCAAGGGCAATATCCGCAGCGGCGGCACCAGCATCACGGCCAGTACCTGGAGCATCGGCCCGCTGGCCGTCAGCCTGCCCATCTTCGATGGCGGCACCCGCCGCGCCCAGATCGATGCAGCCACGGCGCGCTACGACGAAGCGGTGGTGAAATACCGCGCCGGCGTGCGCCAGGCCGTGCGCGAAGTGGAAGAAGCCTTGGTCAACCTGGCCAGCACGGACGAGCGCAATAGCCATGCGAAAACGGCACTGGAAGGCTACCGCGTGTCGTTCGTCGCCACCGAGGACCGTTACAAGAATGGCCTGGCCAGCCTGATCGAACTGGAAGACGCGCGCCGCACGCGCCTGGCAGCCGAAAACACTGTGGTCAACCTGGAGCGCGAACGCAGCGCCGCCTGGGTAGCGCTGTACCGCGCCGCCGGCGGCGGCTGGAACAGCAGCAGCCCCAATGCCCTCGCCAACAAAGCCCCCTGACGGATACGACAATATGAAAAAAATGACCTTGAAACCCATGGCACTCGCCCTTGCAGCCCTTTGCGTGATACTGGGCGCGGGCGTGGCCCTGTACCCCTCGGCTTCCACCGCGGCAGACGACGCCAAGGATAAAAACGCGGCACAAAAACCGGCCCTCACCGTCACCACGGCCAGGCCGCAAACGGCCAGCCTGCCCATCAAGCTGAGCGCCAACGGCAACGTGGCCGCCTGGCAGGAAGCCGTCATCGGCAGCGAATCGAACGGCTTGCGCCTGACCGACGTGCGCGTGAATGTCGGCGACGTCGTGCGCGCCGGCCAGGTGCTGGCCGTCTTCTCGAACGACACGGTGAACGCCGACGTGGCACAGGCGAAAGCGGCGGTACTGGAAGCGGAAGCAAATGCGCTTGAGGCGGCCGCCAACGCACAACGCGCCCGCTCGCTGCAAAGCACGGGTGCCATCAGCGCCCAGCAGATCAGCCAGTACCTGACGGCCGAACAAACGGCCAACGCGCGCATCGCGTCGGCCAAGGCGCAGCTGGCGTCGCAGCAACTGCGCCTGAAATACACGCAGGTGGTGGCGCCCGACAGCGGCATCATCTCCTCGCGCTCGGCCACCGTCGGTTCGGTCGTGGGCACCGGCACGGAACTGTTCCGCATGATCCGCCAGGGCCGCCTCGAATGGCGCGCCGAAGTGACGGCCACCGAACTGCTGAATGTAAAAGCGGGCACCCTGGCGCAGGTCAAGGCCGCCAATGGCAGCGTTTTGACAGGCAAGGTACGCATGATCGCCCCTACCGTCGATCCGCAGACGCGCTCCGCCCTTGTGTATGTGGACTTGCCCGCCAGCACCGGCAACAATGCGCCATTCAAGGCCGGCATGTACGCCAGCGGCGAATTTGAACTGGGCAACTCGGGCGCGCTGACGGTGCCGCAGCAGGCCATCGCCGTGCGCGATGGCTTCAGCTACGTCTTCCGCCTGAATGCCGACCAGCGGGTCAGCCAGATCAAGGTGCAGGCCGGGCGGCGCCTGAGCGACCGCATCGAGATCATAAAAGGCATCGCGGCCGACACCACCATCGTTGTCAGCGGCGCCGGCTTCCTCAATGACGGAGATTTGGTCCGTAATGTGAAAAACCCGGCTCCGACGCCGGTGGCTGCACCGGCAGCGAAAAAGTAAGGAGAAGCCATGAACTTTTCCTCCCTCTCGATCAAGAACCCGATCCCGGCCATCATGCTGTTCGCGCTGCTGACCCTGGCCGGTCTGCTGGCCTACAAGGCCAATCCGGTGCAGGATTTCCCCGACATCGAACTGCCCATCGTCACCGTCAGCGCGGTGCTGCCGGGCGCTGCGCCGGCCCAGCTGGAAACGGAGGTGGCGCGCAAGATCGAAGACTCCGTCGCTACCCTGCAAGGCGTGAAAAACATCTACACCAAGGTGCTCGACGGCGTCGTCACGGTGACCGTCGAATTCATCCTGGAAAAGCAGATCGCCGAAGCCGTCAACGATGTGCGCGACGCCGTCGCCCGCGTCAAGGCGGACATGCCGGCCGAGCTGCGCGACCCCACCGTCACCAAGGCGTCCACCGCCGGGCGCGTGGTGCTGACCTTTATCGCCACGGCGAAAGGGGGCGTGGATAACCCGCTCGACGCGCCCGACCTATCCTGGTTCGTCGACAACACGGTGGCCAAGCGCCTGCTGACCGTGCCCGGCGTGGGCGCCGTCAACCGCGTGGGCGGCGTCTACCGCGAAATCCAGGTGGAGCTCGACGAGGCGCGCATGGCCGCATTGAAAGTGTCGGCCCTCGACGTCTCGCGCCAGCTGCGCCTGGTGCAGCGAGAAGCGCCTGGTGGCCGGGGCGACATCAGCGGCGCCGAGCAGTCGGTGCGCACCATTGCCACCGTCAAGACGGCCGATGAATTGTCACGCGTGGAAGTGCCGCTACCAGACGGCCGCCATGTGCGCCTCGACCAGGTGGCCACCGTGCGCGACACGATCGCCGAACCGCGCGCGCTGGCCGAGCAGGATGGCAAGACCGTCGTCGCCTTTGAAGTGTTCCGCACCAAGGGCACCAGCGAAGTGGCCGTCGCCAAGGGCGCACGCGCGGCCATCGCCGATCTGCAAAAGGAAAACCCCAACGTGGTGCTGCAGCAGTCGATCGACAATGCCTTCCCCGTCGAGGAAAACTTCGACGGCTCGATGGAGCTGCTGTACGAAGGCGCGCTGCTGGCCGTGCTGGTAGTGTGGTGGTTCTTGCGCGACTGGCGCGCTACCCTGGTGGCCGCCGCCGCCCTGCCCCTGTCCGTGATGCCGGCATTCCTCGGTATCTACTGGTTCGGCTACACGCTCAATACCGTCACACTGCTGTCGCTGGCCCTGGTCGTCGGCGTGCTGGTCGACGACGCCATCGTCGAAATCGAAAATATCGAACGCCATCTGCGCATGGGCAAGTCGCCCATGGAAGCGGCCATGGAAGCGGCCGATGAAATCGGCATGGCGGTCATCGCCACTACCTTCGCGCTGGTGGCCGTGTTCCTGCCGACGGCCTTCATGAGCGGCATTCCCGGCCTGTTCTTCAAGCAGTTCGGCTGGACGGCCGTACTGGCCGTGCTCGCCTCACTGGTAGTGGCACGACTGCTCACGCCGATGATGGCGGCCTACATCCTGAAACCCTTGCCGCACAAGGAAGAACAGGATGGCTGGCTGATGACGCGCTACCTGACGGTCATGCGCTGGTGCCTGAACCACCGCGGCATCACGGCCATCGCTGCGGCACTGTTCTTTATCGGCGCCATCGCGCTCGTGCCGCTGCTGCCGACGGGTTTCGTGCCGGCCGCCGACCGCGCGCAGACGCAAATCAACCTGGAACTGCCGCCCGGCTCCACCCTGGGCGAAACGCAGGCCGTGGCGGCCATGGCACGCGATGCGGCCATGCGCACGCCGGGCATCAAGGGCGTCTTCAGTTCGATTGGCGGCGGCTCCAGCGGCGATGCCTTCGCCCCCGGCGCGGCGGCCGAGGCGCGCCGCGCCGTGCTGACCCTGACCACCGTGCACCGCACGGAGCGCAAGGAATCGATGGCGGGCCTGGAAACGCAGCTGCGCAACAAGCTCGATACGATACCCGGTGCCCGCTTCACGGTGGGGCCGCCCGACACGGGTGTCAAGATGCAACTGGTGCTGCGTTCGGAAGACCCGGTGGCTTTGACGACGGCGGCGCAAAAGGTCGAGCGCGAACTGCGCGGTTTGAAAGGCATCGGCAACGTCAATTCGAGCGCTTCGCTGGTGCGCCCGGAAATCATCGTGCGTCCCGATTTTGCCAAGGCGGCAGACCTGGGCGTGACGGCGGCAGCCATCGGCGAGACGGTGCGCGTGGCCACGGCCGGCGATTACGACACGGACCTGACCAAAATGAACCTGCCCGAACGGCAAGTGCCAATCCGCGTCAAGCTGCCCAATAGCGTGCGCGCCGACCTGGCAGCCATCGAGCGCCTGAGCGTGCCCGGCAAGAACGGCCCCGTGCGCCTGGCGAACGTTGCCAGTGTGACGATGGAAAGCGGCCCGGCGCAGATCGACCGCCTGAACCGCAGCCGCAACGTGACGCTCGACGTGGAACTCGGTTCGCGTAGCCTTGGCGAATTGAATGAAGAAGCGCGCGCGCTGCCGTCGATGAAAAATTTGCCGCCGTCCGTGAAGATCGCCGAACTGGGCGACGCGCAGGAAATGGCTTCGCTGTTTGCCAGCTTCGGCCTGGCCATGCTGATCGGCGTGCTGTGCATCTATTGCGTGCTGGTGCTGCTGTTCAAGGACTTCATGCAGCCGGTGACCATCCTGGCGGCGCTGCCGCTATCCATCGGCGGCGCCTTCGTGGCGCTGCTGATTACGGGCAGCGCTTTGTCGATGCCGTCGATGATCGGCCTGATCATGCTGATGGGGATCGTCACCAAGAACTCGATCCTGCTGGTCGATTATGCGATCCTGGCGCGCCAGGCGGGCATGAACCGTTTCGATGCGCTGGTCGACGCCTGCCACAAGCGCAGCCGCCCCATCCTGATGACGACGATCGCCATGGGCGCGGGCATGATGCCGCTGGCACTGGGCTGGGGCGCCGACCCGAGCTTCCGTTCGCCGATGGCCATCACCGTCATCGGCGGCCTGATCACCTCGACTTTATTGAGCCTGCTGGTGGTGCCGGCCGTGTTCACCTATATCGACGACCTGGAGCACCTGCTCAAGCGCGGCATGGCGAAGCTGCGCCGCCAGAAGGCGCCGCTGCGGCGCGATGACCAGGTGGCGCTGGAAAAATAAGCGCCGCCATTGTTTGCAAAATCGCCCCCTGCGGGCAAGGAAGCGAAGGACCGGCTGCCAGGCCGCGCTCCCTCGCTTCCATCTATCTGGCATACTGCGCCCATTCTCCATGAACGCAATCTGCCCTGCCTATGAATTACCGCACCCCGCTCGTCCTGCTACTGCTATCCGCGCTGCTCGGCGCCTGCTCGGACAAGACCGCCCCCGCCAGTGCCGACGTGGCAGCTGACGTAGTAGCCGATGTCCCCGCCGCCGATACGACATCGGCAGAGCACGTGCCGCCGCCGGCCGCCACCGCGCCCAGGACGGAAGAGGTGAACACGCCGCAGGCGCGCAAGCGCGAGGCGGGCATGATGCACGCCGTCTTTGGCAAGGACTACCGTGGCGACAGCGACGATGCGCTGGCCGACCTGTCCGATCCGGACAAGCATGTCGACAAACTCAGTTATGTGGTCAGTGCCGTCAGCCACAAGCTGCTGCCCGATGGCCGCGCCATCCTGGTGGCGAATGCGGAAACGGCCAACACGGAAGGCACGGCAGAATCGGCCCACGCCTCGCCGGGGCTGTTGAATGTCTTTTTCCTGGCGCCCAAGGGCCAGCCGGAAGACGGCCAATGGCAAGTCGTGAAGCGGCTGGAAAACATCGCCGCCCTGGGTTCTTCAGGGCAGCTGGGTGAAGTCCACTGGGTCATGCTGGGCGCGAACAAGCCGGGACTGGCGATCCGCCACGGCTATACGGGCCAGGGCTACACCATCACGCAACTGGCCCTGTTTGAAATCGGCGACGGCAAGGTGACCGCGCTCGATGGCAGCATCGACCTTTACTCGGACAATATGGGCGCCTGCACGCCGGACATGGACGAGTGCTGGATGGTCGACGGAAAGTGGCGCTTCGCCCCCGCGCGCAACGGCGGCGCCTACGACGACTTGCTGCTCGATTTCACGGGCGCGTCCGAAAAGATCAAGCCCGGCGTCACGCTCAAGCCGGACGCAGACCCGCCGCGCGTCGCCACGCCCCTGAATGGCCGTGCGCGCTACGCGTTCGATGGCAAGGGATACAAACTGGTTGAAGGCAAGAATACGGTGCCTGGCGTGTAAGCGAATACGCACCAGGCACCGCACCGTCATGCCGCTACCTGCGCGCCGCCTCCAGGCGCACCAGCAGCGGCGCATACATGGCACGCGTATGGCTGCTCCAGCGGGCCATGGCGCTGTCGATATCGAGCAGCAGGCGCTCAGACAACACTTTGTCGCCCTGCTGCAGCGCCCAGATCGCGCACTCGGCGCGGCACTCGAAGCTGTTGTAGCGCGTCAGCGCGTCATCGAACTCAGCCTTCGCTTCCGTCTGGCGCCCGCTTTGCGCCAGCGCGCGCGCCGTCAGCAGGGACACCATCTCGGGACGGAAATGCATATCCGTACGGCGAATGAATTCCAGGTGCATCAAGGCCTCGGCGCCGCGCGCGCATTCCAGGTACGCACGTGCCGCGCCCAGGCGAATTTCCAGGTCCGATGAAAACGCCCCCTGCAGGCAGGCTTCATATGTCGATGCCGCAGCCTGCGCATCGCCCGCTTCGAGAAGCGCGCTAGCCAGGCGCATCTGGTTTTGCGCCGTCGGCGTGTACTCGAAGGCGGCCTTCGCATCGCGCAGTTCGCGGTTGGGATCAAGCACCTGCACGGCCACCGAAGCGACCTTGCGCGCGCCTTGCGGCAGGCGCGAATTGGGCAGGTAGATGGCGAAGAAATACACCACGCTGCCCAGCAGCGGGAACATGAATAAAATGAGCAGCCAGTACAGCTGCTGCCCGTTGCGCACCACGTGAATCGCAAAAAATACCGCGATCAGGATGTGGATGCCTATGCCAAAAATCGTCATGCTGCGACCTCGTTCGTTCGTGATGGAAGCGGCTGGCACCATGCCTCCGCCTTTCCAGGCCAGATATTACACCGGTCGGTGGCACAGGCTGCGCCGGACACGCGGGCGCTATTGTCCACCAGCGGACCAGCCGCCGCCCATGGCCCGGTACAGGTCGACCGAGGCGACGAGGATGCGCGTTTTCAGCTGCAGCAAGCCCACGTCGGCGCTGTACAGGGTACGCTGCGCATCGAGTTCTTCCAGGTACGAAGCGTAGCCATTGCGGTAGCGGTTGTGCGCGATGCGAAGGGTGTCAGCCGCCGTGGCGCGGCGCGCGTCGTTTTCCACGGCTTGCTGCTTGAGCCGGTAGATGGCACCCAGGCTGTTTTCCGTTTCGGCGAAAGCATTCCTCACCACGTTCTCATAGGTGTACACGAGCTGGTCGCGCTGCGCACCAGCCGCATCCGTCTGCGACTGCACCCGCCCGCCGTCGAACAGGGGACCGGCCGCCAGCGCCGTCAGCCGCCACAGGGCCGTCGGCGCATGCAGGAAATCGGTAAGCGTCGTGGCTTGCCCGCCGCCCACGGCCGTCAGCTTGAACGAGGGCAGCAGCTGGTCGCGCGTGGCGGCCAGGCTGGCATTGGCGGCCGCCAGATTGTGTTCCGCGCGCGCGATGTCGGGCCGCCGGCGCAGCAGTTCGGAGGGCAGGCCTGCCGGCACGCCAGGCGCCGCCAGGTCGGCCAGCGGCAAGCCGCGCGCGATGGGGCCGGGATTGCCACCGACGAGGACGGCCAGCGCGTTTTCCTGTTCAAAAATCTGCCGCTGCAACTGTGGCACCTGTTCGGCCGCCGCATGGTACTCCGATTGCGCCTGCAGCCATTCCAGCCGCGAGCTGTAGCCCACTTCGAACTGCTTGCGCGCCAGCTCGCGCGACTGTTCGCGCAGCTGCAGGGTCGATTGCGTCAGCGCCAGCTGTGCGTCGAGTCCGCGCAGATTCAGATAGGCCGTGGCCACGCTGGCGGCGATCGACAGGGCCGCCGCATCGAGGCTGGCCTGCTCGGCGCGGTAGCTCTCGGCGGAGGCGTCGCTCAAACTGGCCAGCCGGCCCCACACATCGATTTCATAGCTGGCCTGCAGTTCGGCCTGGAAGACATTCGTCACATACGGTTTGCCGCTGGACGCCAAAGTGCGCGTGCGCGTGGGCGAGCCGTCAAAGGCCAGATTGGGCGCGCGGTTCGCATCGGCCTGTGCCAGGCGCGCACGGTATTCCTGCACCCGGGCGCGCGCCACGCGCAAGTCGCCATTGTGCGCCAGCGCCTCGCCCACCAGATCACTTAACACAGGATCGCCGAACGCCTGCCACCACAGCTGTTCCACCTGCGTGCCATGCGCGAACGCCGCGCCGCCCTCGCCTTGCGCGCGCCAGCCGGATGGCAGTTGCAGGGCCGATGCGGGCTGCGGCGGCGCGTTCGCGGCGCAGCCAGCCAGCGCCAGCACGCCGGCCATCAGCCATACACAGCGCTTCATGGCTTGGCCTTCGCGATCGCCTTTTTCGGTGCAGGCGGTGGAGCGGGATTATCCGCCGAGTCGTTCAATACGGCGGAGGTGTCGACGCTGACCACCACCGACATGCCCGGCACGAGCCGGCGCGCATTCGCCTGCCCCGCATCGATGCGGATGCGCACGGGAATGCGCTGGGCGATCTTCAGGTAGTTGCCCGTCGCGTTATCGGCCGGCAGCACGGAAAATTCGGAGCCCGTGGCCGGCGAGATGCGCTCCACCTGCCCCGTCAGCACGGCGCCATCAAGCGCGTCGACGTGGAAGGTGGCGCTCTGCCCTTCCTGCACGCCGTTCATCTGCGTTTCCTTGAAATTGGCAATCACCCACATCTGGCGCGGCACCAGCGCCATCAGCTGCGCGCCCGAATTCACGTACGCGCCCTGGCGCACCGTCACCTGGCCCAGCTGGCCGTCGGATGGCGCGACGATGCGCGTGTTATCGAGGTCGATCTTCGCCGCCTTGACGGCCGCCTGCGCGTTTGCCACGGCCGCCTCCAAAGCCTGCTTGTTGACCACCACGCTATGCACGCTTTGCTGGGCAATGTCGAGATTGGCACGGGCCTGCGCCAGCGCGGCCGCCATCTGCGCCTGCGTGGCGCGCGACTGGTCGTGTTCGCGCTGCGACAGCGAACCGTCGGCCACCAGCTGCTCCACGCGATTCAAGTCGGCGCTGGCCTTGCGCGCCTGCGCTTGCGCGTTGGCCAGGGCCGCCTCGCTGACGGAAATTCCCGCCTGCGCACTGGCCTTCTGCTGCGCCCAGTTCGACAGCGCCGCCTGCTGCGCTGCCAGCTGCGCCTGCGCCTGCTCGTAGCGCTGCTGGTAGATGCGGTCATCGATGCGCACCAGCAGCTGGCCCTCCTTCACATCCATGAAATCCTGCACCGTCACTTCCACCACATAGCCGGACAGCTGCGTGCCGATGATCGTCACCTGTCCCCGCACGGTGGCGTTTTCCGTCGTCACGATGGGACTGGTGAACGGCGGCAAACGCCATGCATACAGCACGATCAGCACGCCCACCAGGGCCACGGCGGCAAAGGCCAGCGCGGACAGCCACTGGTGGCGGCGATCCGGCTGCGCTGTGGAGGCGGCGGGTGCGGGTGCGGTGGGAGGTACTGGCGGCGTGGTGTTATTTTCTGTCATTGTTCGGTTCCGAATTGGTAATGGGGACGATGGCCATGGCCGTCTGCGCATCGCGCACGGGGCCGACCAGGCGACGCGCGCCGGTGGTAATGCGGGTCCAGGACTGGCTGACCAGCATCCACAGCAAAGTAGCGAGGGCGACGCCGGCGATCATCAAAAAAACATCGTTGTAGGCGAGGACATTGGCTTCACGCGTGGCGATGGCGCCCAGGCGCGCCACGCCCTGGGCGCTGCGCTGGGTGGGGTCCATCAGCACGCCGCCGTAGCTTGCGGCACCGGATTGCACGCGCGCGGCCACCTGCGGGTCGAGCATGGTCAGGTGCTCGACCAGATAGCTGGAATGGTATTTTTCGCGCGCCGTCTGGATGCTGCCGACGATGGCCGAACCGAGCAAGCCACCGAGGTTCTGCGTCATGGTAAACATCACGGAAAAGCTCACCAGGTTGCGCGGTTCGGCGATCACGGCGCCCATGCCGGCCACCATGGTGGGACCAAGGAAATACGTGCCGCCAAAGGCCAGCAGGAACTGGCTCACATACATGTTGACGGGGCGCGTCTGGCTGGTGGCGTGCGCGTCGATGAGCGCCCCGGCGGCGATCAGCAGCAGCGCGAACATCAGCGAGCGGTTCAGCGTCGCCGGATTGATCGTCAGCGCGCTGACCACCAGGCCCGCCACGCTGCCCAGGAGCACCACGATGAACAGGTTCTGCATCTGGTCCGTGCTCAAACCCAGCGCCTGCAGGAAGCCCACGGCCCCCGTCGATTCGGACAGCACGATGCGAAACAGCAGCACGGATAAAAACAGCTTGGCGATCTTGCCCGTGGTGAGCCAGCGCGTATTGAGCAGCGGGCGCGCGCGGTTATGCTCGATGGCCAGCGAGGCGGCGATCAGCACGATGGAGCACGCCAGGCACACGCCCACCCACTCGGATTCCATCCACCACGCCGTGCGCCCCTGCGCCAGCACCGCGCACAGCAGGGCCACGCCCGGCGCGAACAGGATGAAGGTGAGGAAGTCGAGCGGCTCGAAGGTTTGCACGCGGTCGCCGGGCGGCAATTTGAGGGCCAGCACGCAGCCCAGCGCCAGCAGCGCCAGTCCCAGTTCGAACAGGTACAGGCCATGCCATTCGCCGATCTGCAGCAGTTCAGAGGTGAAGATGCGCGCCAGCGGCAAGGCCAGCTGGGCAAAGCCCAGGCCCAGCACCACACCCTTCAGGCGGTGCCGCGCGGGAAACGCCTGCAGGGTGTAGTACAGGCCCAGCACCCCCAGCGCGCCGCCCACCATGCCATGCGCGGCGCGCACGGCGATCGCCGACGGCAAGGTATTGGCATACAGGTGGGCGAACGTCACCAGCGCATACAGCACCAGGAACGCTTCCGTAAACAGGCGCAGGCCGAACTGCTGGCGGAACTTCACCAGCAGCAGATTCATGGACACGATGGTCATCACATAGGCGGCCGGCAGCCACTGCATCTGGTAGGCATAGGCGGCCAGCGAACCTTGCAGGTTCAGCAGATTGGCCGTCACCAGGCCGTTGCCCAGTCCCCCCGTCAGCGCGACGATCAGGCCGACGATGAAATACGCGACACGCTTGGGCGTCGAATGTTCGGGCATCGATGGCGACCCGGGCAAGGTCGGGCGTTCGCCAGGCCCCCAGGTGCGCGGTGTGTACTTGTCCATGCAGTAGTCGCGATCCGGTTTGCTGAAGCCGTTCGTTGCTGGTGTTATATAAATAGTTGCAAATGAACAGTTCTAGTCAGCAGCATATCACCGCAAGACGTTTTTATTGTTTACATTGTTGCAGGGCGTTGCGCAGGCAGGGCAAACAGGGTAGGAACGGGACCGGCGAGGCCGGCTCCGTTGCTGAGGCAGCCGCTCACACCCTCGGCGGGTCCGTTTCGCGTGCGAATGCACGGTGCGCCGCCAGCGCCTTCTTGAAGGCGGCTAAGGCTTTCACCACGTCGCCGGACGGCGCAACGATGATGGCGGGATCAGGCTTGCCATCGGGCAGGGCCGCCGGCACGCCTGCTTTGTCCAGCAAGCCCTTGCCCGCGCCGATAGCCAGCATCGGCTTGCAGTGGCGGTATTGCAGGCGCAGGAAGTCGAGCGCGTTGGCGTCGTCGCCCAGTTGCTGCACGGCGCCCTGGCCGTCGGCAAGCACGACGGCGTCGAACAGCACGGACGGTCCCGCTTCGAGCGAGATTTCCACGTCGAGCGGCGCGCCGCCGCTGGTGTCGACCCGGCCAAGCTGGCTGCCCACCAGGCGCGGCACGGCGCCGTCGGCCAGCAGCGCGGCATAGATGTTGCGCACCTGCGCGCCATCGCTGCCCGGCCCCACCAGGATGCCCACGCGCAGGGTATGGATGCCCGTCTTGCCGGGACGGAAAAAGAGCGACAGCGCTGGCGACGGCGCATACACGGGCAGTGGCTGCTGGGAAGCGCGCGGCATGACGGGCGGCAGCGCAAGGCCCAAGGCATCGGCCAGGCGCTGCGCCAGGGTTTCGTCGACATTGCGCAGCATGGCGACGATGCGCTGGCGAATCACCACCGTCTGCACCTTGCTCAGCTCAAAGCGGAACGCATGCACGATATGGTCCTGTTCGACCGGCGTCTGGCTGATCCAGAATAAACGCGCCTGGCCATAGTGCTCGGCGAATTTCTCGGGCTTGCCGCGCACCTTGTCGCCCTCGGCGGGCGCGGGAAAACTGTTGAAACCCTTCGCGCCCGCCTGGAACGGGCAGCCGCCCGCCAGCGAATTGGGTTCGTAGGCGACCCGGCCACGGTTGATGGCCTGGCGGTGGATGCCGTCGCGCTGGTTGTTGTGCACGGGTGCCAGCGGAGCATTGATGGGAATTTCATGGAAGTTGGCGCCACCCAGGCGCGTGATCTGCGTGTCCATGTACGAGTGGATGCGGCCCTGCAGCAGCGGGTCGTTGGAAAAATCGATGCCGGGCACGATGTGCGCCGTGCAAAAGGCCACCTGCTCCGTCTCGGCGAAAAAATTGTCCGGGTTGCGGTTCAAGACCATTTTCCCGACGGGGACAAGCGGCACCAGCTCTTCGGGAATCAGCTTGGTGGGATCGAGTACGTCGAAGGGAAACGCTTCGGCCTGCGCTTCCGTGAAGACCTGGAAGGACAACTCGTATTCGGGATACTCGCCGCATTCGATGGCTTCCCACAGATCGCGCCGGTGGAAATCAGAATCGGCGCCGCTGATCTTGACGGCTTCGTCCCACACGAGCGAATGCGTGCCAGCCATCGGCGACCAGTGGAATTTGCAGAAGACGGACTGTCCCTTGGCATTCACGAGACGGAAGGTGTGCACGCCGAAGCCCTGCATCATGCGGTAGCTGCGCGGAATGGCGCGGTCGGACATGGCCCACATCAGCATGTGCGTGATTTCCGGCGACAGCGAGGCGAAATCCCAGAAGGTGTCATGCGCGCTGGCCGCCTGCGGCATGCCATTGTGCGGCTCGGGTTTGACGGCGTGGACCAGGTCGGGAAATTTCATCGCATCCTGGATGAAGAAGACGGGCATGTTATTGCCCACCAAATCCCAGTTTCCCTCTTCCGTATAAAACTTCACGGCGAAGCCGCGCACGTCGCGCGCCGTATCGGTGGAGCCCCGTTCGCCGGCCACGGTGGAAAAACGCACGAAGACGGGCGTGCGCTTGCCCGCCTTGGCAAACAGCGTCGCGCGCGTATGCTTGCTTTGATCCTTGTAGCATTCGAAGTAACCATGGGCGGCCGAGCCGCGCGCATGCACGACGCGCTCGGGGATGCGCTCGTGGTCGAAGTGCGTGAGCTTTTCACGCAGAATAAAATCTTCCATCAGGGTGGGACCGCGCAAGCCCGCCTTCAGCGAATTCTGGTTGTCGCCCACGGGCACGCCCTGGTTCGTCGTCAGCACGCAGCCACTGTCATCGGACCTGGCGCGGTCCAGCGAGGCATTCGCGGCACTCTCGCCAAGCGCGGGCTTGCCATCGCCGGTCTTCGGTGACGCTGTCGTTTCACCCGTGGTGCTGGCCGTGGCGAGCGCTTCGCCCGCTGCCACATGCACGCCTTCGGCCGGCGTGCGCGCCGCGTCGCCATACTGGCCGCCTTCCTTGGGATTGACAGCCATGGCCGCAGCCAGCTGCTGGCCGGCGGCCGTTTTTTGCAGCAGCGAACGGGTCATATCATTGTCCGCGCCCAGGCTGTACGGCGCCTTGCTATCGGATGGGCCGGACATGCTGCTCAAGACGGAACCCGCACCGTCCGTGGACGGCGTTTTCTTCTTGCTAGCCATGTCATCTCCTGTGAATAGTTTGCCCCGGGAAGTAACGCTACAACTCCCTCATTCAGCGCACGAACAGGGCAATCAAAATAATGATGGGAATAGGTATGCCGATCAAGCATAACAAAACGGAGCGCAGCATCACTCTCGTATACTGCCTGCTACTGTGCGCGTGGGCGCTGGCCCGCCCCGCCATGACGGCGAAGGGAACAGCGCCCACGACAGCACCTTCCAGCAAGGCGTAAAACTTATTTACGCGAACCCAGCAGTTTCGACAGGCCATAACCGGCCGCCGCCGCAATCAGCAGCGACACGGCAGGGCGCTCGCGCACATAGCCGCGCCCCGTCTCGCCGGCGCGCTGGCAGGCGGCGCCTAATTGCTTGCCGCGCGCCATCAGCGTTTCGGAGGCTTTGCTGACGGTGTCGCTCACCTGTTCGATGCGCTCGCCCACCTGGTCCACGCCGTCGTGTGCGCGCGTGGCCACCTTGTCGGCCAGGGGCTGGGCCTGGCTTGCCACCTTGTCGATGGTGCGGTGCAAATCCTGGCGGGTATCCTGGACGCTGCCGTTCATATCGGAGCTGGTTTTTTCAATCGCGTTCATGATGGTTTCCTTTAAAAGTGAATAAATCCAACCATGCTCGATGCCGTGACCGAATCATGATTCTCCTCGCTTCGGGGAAAAAGAAGCGGCTAAACGCTGCCGGGCTGAGCCATATCAACGACTGGATCAGCAGCAAGCTGTTGGTACTACCTTAACTGCACCTGCTGTGCGCCACCGTGCGCTGCCACACCTTGTGACTCAGACTTAAATGCCTGCCAGAAATAATAATCGTCGCAGGCCTGGTGAGGAGGCGGGCGGGAACCTCGCGCGAACTGGCCGCCACCGCCCGCGCCCAGGGCGTGGCCGTCACGGCCTAGGACGCATTCCACGCCAGCAAACCACCGAACGCCATCCACATCTCCCTGGGCAGCATCCGCGACCGCGCGCGCCTGGCCAACGCCTTGAAAAAGCTGTCGCTGCTGCTGGCGCACAAGCCGGTGGTGCACCAGGAGTTCGTCATTTAGGCGGTAGATGAGCGCGTCGGCGCAGGCTGGCGGGGAACCAAGCTTCAGACGAAATAAGCACCGTTTATGCGGTAATGCCGTTCAGTTGAGCAGATTTTCGTAGCACGCGCGTGCAACAACGGTGTGGTTTTTCCTCGACGGCCCGGTCGCATTTTCGATCGGGCCGTTCCTCATTCAGAAGGCTAAGCAGCCTTTCACGCAGATGTTTCATCGAGGCGCACAATTTTCCGCAGGAGCTGGTGACGGCGCCGGACTGTCTTTGCAGCTTGCGCAGCGCTACCGCAGATTGGAAACGCTAGGCCTGGGCCGCTTGACAACAGTCATTTTGTGGCATTTCGACAACAGCGAACAAACTGCATGGCAATCCGCCATAAATAACTATGAGAAATTAAAATTTCTTCACATAATTAACTTTGCAGCAACAATAAGTTTTTTCCCGCTATTCCTGCGGGATGCGCAATATCCAATTCGCATGTGTAGTGTTTCAACAAGCGCAGGAAAACGGACCCGCCGGTGCCGTCATGAAAGCCCGCCGCATCTTATTCACCAGCATCCCGAACACCAAAGGCCTGACGCCGCCGCCTGCCCTGCTGCGGACGGGCAGGCTTGTTAGACAATGAAAGACGAAAAAATGAGCAAATTTGTCGTATCAACGTTCCCCACCACACCGATGTGGTGGCGTCTCTTCTTGATGGCATGCATATGCGCCAATCTTCTTTTTCCCGCGCCCGCCTGGTCGTCCGGCGCGCCGCCAACCGCAGCCACATCAATCCAACCGGGAAAACAAATCCTGTTTGTCGAAGATAATGTCGCAGATTATCGGGAACTCATCGGCAGCGGCCCCGATCACATGGACGTGGTGGTGCTCGACGGCGAGCGCGACGGCTTGCGCCAGATCGCTCAGGCGCTGGAAACCCGGCGCGACATCGCCGGCCTGCATCTCATTTCGCACGGCAGACCGGGCAGCTTGCAGCTCGGCTCGCTGCAACTGGGCCGCCAGCAATTGAACGAGCGCAGCGCCGACCTCGGTATCATCCGTGCCGCCCTGCGCCGTGACGCAGACATTCTGCTGTACGGCTGTAACGTGGCCGAAGGCAAAGCGGGCCAGGACTTTATTGGCGCGCTGGCCGGACGCACCGGCGCACGCGTGGCCGCCTCGAACAACCGGACCGGCGCCGCCGCCCAGGGTGGCGACTGGCAGCTGGAGGCGCGCACCGCTCCCCTGCGCAGCACCGCGCTGGCCTTCCCCGCCTACCGCCACGTCCTGCCGTCGGTCGCCGGCACGATGACCATTCCCATCAGCCAGCCCGACTTCTCCTTCTCGTTTCCCTCCATCGTCGACGGGCAGGCCGGCACGGGATCGATGGATATTCCCAACGTCGTCTACGAATTCTATTTCGCCAACACGGCCGATACCCGCTTCGGTGAGGTCGGCAATGCCGACCTGGCGGGCGGCACCGGATCAATGTTTCTTTTCTACAACCCCAACACCATGGACTTCGACGCGGTCGGCTCCCTGATCGTCAAGGCCCAGTCGAACCGGACCTTCGGCATCTCGAGCTTCCGCATCCAGGATACGCAATCCAACTCCGCCACCTACACCCTCACCGGCTATCGCAACGGCGCGCTGGCCGTGGCCGGCTGGAACTTCACCACGGGAGGCAACATCAACCCGGTCCCGATTTCGCCGCCGGCCCAGTTCACCAACGTCGACGAGCTGCGCATCACCAGCAACGGCGGCACCGCCGGCATCGGCGCCAAGTTGTTCCGGGAAGGCTTCAACAGCTTTGTGTTCACCGAACCGACCGCGAATGCCGCCCTGTCCGGCCTGAGTGCCACGGCCGGTGCGCTCAGCCCAGCGTTCGCCACCGCCACCACCGCCTACACTATCGCCGTGCCCAATGCGACGGCCAGCACCACCATCACGCCCACCGTCGACACCCCGGGCACGACCGTCACCGTCAACGGCGTGAGCGTCGCCAGCGGCGCCGCCTCCGGCAGCATCGCCCTGAATGTGGGCGCCAACACCATCACCACCATCGTCACGGCGCTCGACGGCACCACCACCAAGACCTATACCGTGACCGTGACGCGCGCCGCCTCGAGCAACGCCAACCTGTCGGCGCTGTCGCTCTCGAGCGCCACCCTGAGTCCGGCGTTCGCCGCCGGCACCACCAGCTACACCGCCAGCGTGAGCAACGCTACCACCTCGCTCACCGTCACCCCGACCGTGGCCGACGCCAACGCCAGCATCACCGTCAACGGCGTAGCCACCAGCAGCGGCAACGCCTCGGGCGCGATCGCGCTGGCGGTCGGCGCCAACACTATCACCACCGTCGTCACCGCGCAGAACGGCGCGACCAAGAGCTATACCGTAACCGTGACCCGCGCCGGCTCGAGCAACGCCAACCTGTCGGCGCTGTCGCTGTCGAGCGCCACCCTGAGTCCGGCGTTCGCCGCCGGCACCACCAGCTACACCGCCAGCGTAAGCAACGCCACCACTTCGCTCACCGTCACCCCGATCGTGGCCGACGCCAACGCCAGCATCACCGTCAACGGCTTAGCCACCAGCAGCGGCAACGCCTCGGGCGCGATCGCGCTGGCCGTGGGCGCCAACACTATCACCACCGTCGTCACCGCCCAGAACGGCGCGACCAAGAGCTATACCGTGACCGTGACCCGCGCGGTCTCGGCCAACGCCGACCTGTCGGCGCTGGCACTGTCGAGCGCCACCCTGAGTCCGGCCTTCGCCGCCGGCACCACCAGCTACACTGCCAGCGTGAGCAACGCCACCACCTCGCTCACCGTCAACCCGACCGTGGCCGACGCCAACGCCAGCATCACCGTCAACGGCGTAGCCACCAGCAGCGGCAACGCCTCGGGCGCGATCGCGCTGGCGGTCGGCGCCAACACTATCACCACCGTCGTCACCGCCCAGGACGGCACCACCACCAAGACCTATACCGTGACCGTGACGCGCGCCGCCGCGAGCAATGCCAACCTGTCGGCGCTGGCGCTGTCGAGCGGTAGCCTGAGCCCGGCCTTCGCCGCCGGCACCACCAGCTACACGGCCAGCGTGAGCAACGCCACCGCCTCGCTCACCGTCAACCCGACCGTGGCCGACGCCAACGCCAGCATCACCGTCAACGGCGTAGCCACCAGCAGCGGCAACGCCTCGGGCGCGATCACGCTGGCGCTCGGCGCCAACACTATCACCGTCGTCGTCACCGCGCAGAACGGCGCGACCAAGAGCTATACCTTAACCGTGACCCGCGCGGTCTCGGCCAACGCCGACCTGTCGGCGCTGGCACTGTCGAGCGGCAGCCTGAGCCCGGCCTTCGCCGCCGGCACCACCAGCTACACGGCCAGCGTGAGCAACGCCACCGCCTCGCTCACCGTCACGCCGACCGTGGCCGACGCCAGCGCCAGTGTCACCGTCAACGGCGTGGTCACCACCAGCGGCAATGCTTCGGGTGCAATCGCCCTGAACGTGGGCGCCAACACCGTCACCACCATCGTCACGGCCCAGGACGGCACCACCAGGACCACCACCGTGACCGTGACCCGCGCCGCCTCGGGCGACGCCAACCTGTCGGCCCTCGGCTTGTCGAGCGGCAGCCTGAACCCCGCGTTCGCGTCCGGCACCACCTCCTACACCGCATCGATCACGGCCGCGACCACCACCATCACGGTGACGCCGACCGTTGCCGACGCCACCGCCAGCATCACCGTCAATGGCGTGGCCGTGGCCAGCGGCAACGCCTCGGGCGCGATCGCCATGAACACCGGCTCAAACACCGTCACGGTCGTCGTCACCGCGCAGAACGGCACGCCCAAGACCTACACGGTCACCGTGACGCGCGCGGTCTCGAGCAACAACAACCTGTCGGCGCTGACACTGTCGAGCGGTAACCTGAGCCCGACCTTCGCCGCCGGTACCACCAGCTACACCGCCAGCGTGAGCAATGCCACCACTTCGCTCACTGTCACCCCGACCGTGGCCGATCCAACCGCGACCGTCACCGTCAACGGCGTGGTCACCACCAGCGGCAACGCCTCGGGCGCGATCGCCGTGAACACGGGCGCCAGCACCGTCACGGTCGTGGTCACCGCGCAGAACAGCACGACCAAGACCTACACGATCAGCGTGACGCGCGCGGCCTCGGCCAACGCGACCCTGAACGCCCTGGTCCCCTCGGTCGGCAGCCTGAGCCCGGCGTTCGCCAGCGCCACCACGGCCTATGCGATCGACCTGCCGAACAGCGCCACCGCGCTGAGCGTGACCCCGACCGTGGCCGACAGCACAGCTACGGTCAGCGTCAACGGCGCGCCCGTCGCCAGCGGCAGCGCCTCGGCACCGGTCGCGCTGGTCGTGGGCAGCAACACCGTGACCATCGTGGTCACGGCACAGAACGGCACCGCAGTCACCACCACCGTCAAGGTCACCCGCGCGGCGCCGGCCACGGCCTCCCTGGCTGGCCTGGTCTACTCCGACAACAACCACGATGGCGTACGCGACAGCGGCGAAACCGGCCTGGCCGGGGTCACCGTCAAGCTGGACGGCACCGACTTCGACGGCGCGAAGGTGGCCCTGAGCACAGTGACCGGCGCCGACGGCGGCTTCGCTTTCAACACCATCAAGGGCGGCACTTACACCCTGACCGAACTGCAGCCATCCGACAAGCGCGACGGCAAGGAAACGGCCGGCAACCTCGGCGGCACCGTTGATAACAGCGGCTTCGACGACAGCACCGCGCACAACCAGATCAGCAACATCGTGATCGCCCCCGGCCAGGCCGGCAGCGGTTACTTGTTCGGCGAACAGAGCAGCGGCACCCTGCAAGGCTTCGTGTATGTCGATAGCAACGACAACGGCATCAAGGATGCGGGAGAAACGCCGCTGGCGGGCGTACGCATCAATCTGTCCGGCAGCGCCACCGGCGTTGCCACCAGCGGCGCCGACGGCAGCTTCAGCTTTCCCGCCCTCGCCGCCGGTAGTTATTCGCTGAGCCGCAACGTGGCCGACCTCGACGGCGCCCAGTACACCGACGGACGCGAACGCGCCGGCGCAGCGGGTGGAAAGGTCAACGACACCGGCTTCGGCACCCTGCCTTATCAGACCAGCATTAGCGCGATCGACGTCGATGACGCCAAACTGGCCGCTTCGGGCGGCAAGCTGGACGGATATCTGTTCGGCCTGCGCAAGCGCGTCGCCAACGGCATCAAGCTGCCGATCGTCAGCGGCGCGGTGCAACTGAGCAGCAAACCGACGCCGGGACACAGCGGCGGCGCGCTGGTGGCCGGCTGGAATGTGACCTTGTCGCAAAACGACAAGCAAATATGCGGCGTGAGCAGCGATGCGCAGGGCCAGTATCAATTCAACAATCTGGTATGCCCCGGCTACGAACAGAGCGGCTTGCCTACCGGCAGCGGCTTTACCATCCGGTTCAATAAATCCGGCAGCAACCTGGGCGGCAAGCCGGAGTCGGGCGGCGAGGCCGGCCTGGAGTCGCCGCGCGCTATTCGCAACCTGAGCCTGTCGGCCAGCGACGAGATCAGCCAGCAAAACCTGCCGCTCGACCCGGCCGGCATCGTGTATGACTCCGTCTCGCGCCAGCCGCTGGCCGGCGTCACGGTCACCATCGACGGGCCGCCCGGCTTCGATCCGGCCACCCACCTGGTCGGCGGTGCGGCCATCCAGAACCAGTTGACCGGCGCCGACGGCGCTTACCAGTACCTGCTGCAGAATGGCTTTCCGAGCGGCGTCTACACGCTGGCCGTGCTCACGGCGCCAGCCGGCTACGGCACCGTCTCGGCCCTGCTGCCACCCTGCGCCGGCACGCTGAACGTGGGCGCAGTGCCCGATCCGGCATTTATCCAGAACAGCGACGTGGCCCCGGGCACCGGCGTGGCGCGACATAATCCGGCCGCCTGCGACGGCCTGGTTCAGGGCGGCTCCGCCAGTACCCAGTACTATCTAAAGCTGTACATCACCAACGGGGTGTCGGCGCCGATCTTGAACGACCACATTCCACTGGACGCGGCCGTGGCCGCGGGCCTGTCGCTGAGCAAAATCGGCGACCGTCAGAGTGTCGAACTGGGCGACACGGTGCGCTATACCATCGTGCTGCGCCAAAGCGCCGCTTCCACCATCCGCCAGGCCAGTGTGCGCGACGTACTGCCGTCCGGCTTCCGCTTCATTCCGGGCAGCGTCACGCTGAACGGCGTGCGCGCCGCCGATCCGGTGGTGGGCCCCGGCGCTGTACTCGGCTTCCAATTGGGCGGCGCGACGGCCGGCCGTGAACTGGTGCTGGGCTACCGTGTGCGGGTCGGCGTCGGCAGCATGCAGGGCGACGGCGTCAACCGCGCCCGCGCCTACGTCTGCAACAGCGCCGACGGCTGCCTCGACGCGACCACGCTGGCACCGCGCGCCGGCGCCACCACCTCCAACGAAGCGAGCTTCAAGGTGCAGGTCAGCGGCGGCGTGTTTACCAACGAGGCCTGCGTGGCCGGCAAGGTCTTCACCGACTGCAACCGCAACGGCGTGCAGGATGCTGGCGAAGCGGGCATCCCGGCGGTGCGCCTGTACCTCGAGGACGGCACCAGTATCACCACAGACGCCGACGGCAAGTACAGTTACTGCGGCCTGAGCCCGACCACGCACGTGATCAAGGTCGAGCCCGTCACCCTGCCGGCCGGCAGCGTGCTGGGCGAAACCAGCAACCGCAACCTGGGCGATCCGGAAAGCCTGCTGCTGGACGTGCGCAATGGCGAGCTGATTCGCGCGGACTTCGCCGAAACCTCGTGCGCCGCGCCCGTGCTCGAACGCATCAGGCTACCCCGCTCGCCCCAATCGGGGCAAGCACCGCCGTCCGTTGGCGGTTCCGGCGTCACATTCTCAAGTAAGGTAAAAAACAAGGTGAACAACAATAGCGCGGGCAAGCCGCCAGTGACAGAGCCGGCACAAGGGGAACAACATGCGCAATAAATCCCTGCCTTCCCTGCCCACGGGCCCGCGCGCCCGCCTGCTGATTGGCGTACTGGCGATTGCGGCCGCTTATCCGCTGCATGCCCAGACGATGGCACCGCAGGCGACACCGGCCCGGCCTGGCCAGATGGCCTTGCGCAGCGATCCGGCACTGGCCGACATCGTGGTAGAGACCGACACCAACATGCTGCCCGGCGACGGCCGTTCCCAGGTCGCCGTCACGGTGCACCTGCTCGACGCCAATGGCCAGCCGCTGCGCGGCACCACCTGGATCAGCGCCGACAGCAATGGCGGCCGCATCGTCGATCCCGGCGCGGCCCCCGGGCTGCGCCTGGGTGCGCCGGTCGACCGCCTGCTGCGCGGTACCCGCATCCAAGTCGAGGACGGGATCGCCCGCTTCATCGTGGTCGCGCCGCCACACGCCCAAGACGTAACCTTGTCGGTCGCCAGCGGCGCGCTGCAGGCTCAGGGCCAGCTCAGCTTCGTGGCCGAACGCCGTCCCTTGTTCGTCGCCGGCGTGGCCGAGGGCGTGATCGGCCGCCGCCAGGGTTCTTCGGGCAGCCCGCAACGCTTCAACGATGGCTTCGAACAATCGCTGACCCACTGGAGCCGCCAGTTCAATGGCGGCAAGGACGATGTCGCGGCGCGCCTGGCCTTCTTCATGAAGGGCGACGTCGGCGCCGACAGCACCGTGACGGCCGCCTACGATTCCGAAAAGGCGAACAATAGTCGCCTGTTGCGCGACCTCGATCCGAACCGTTTCTATCCCGTCTACGGCGACGAGGCGGTGACCGCCTTCGACGCGCGTTCCGCCGAGCGCCTGTACCTGCGCCTGGACCAGCGCAAGAACTACCTGCTGTACGGCGACTTCGCCACCGGTGCCGAATTCAGCCAATTGGCGGGCGGCGGCGCCGGAAGCGACGCTTCCCTGCACAAGCTGGGCCAGTACAACCGCACTGCCACCGGATTGCGCGCTCATTACGAAGAAGGCGCAATCAGCGGCAACGCCTTCGCCATCCACGACAGCCTCAGGCAAGTGACCGAGGAGTACCAGGCCAACGGCACCTCCGGCCCGTTCGCAGTGCGCAGCAACAGCGCGATCCAGAATTCGGACAAGGTCGAACTGCTGGTGCGCGACAAGAACCAGGCCAACCTGGTCAAGCAAGTGGTGGCGCTGCAGCGCTATGTCGACTATAGCTTCGAACCGTTCAGCGGGCGCATCCTGTTCAACCAGGCCATCGCCACCCTGACGCCGGACGGCGACCCGCAATCGATCCGCATCACGTACGAGGTGGACCAAGGCGGCGAAAAATTCTGGGTGGCCGGCGCCGATGCCAACGTGGCGCTGGGCGGGAACGTCAAAGTAGGCGCCTCCATCGTCGAGGACCGTAATCCCGACTCGCCCTACCAGTTGCAAAGCGTGGCCGCACAGATCCGCCTGGGCGCGGGCACCGAACTGGTGGCCGAAGTGGCGCGCAGCAATTCGACCACTTATACGATAGGCCAGGGCGCGGCAGGCCAGAGCGTGTCGGCTACTCCGACCCGCCAGGCCGGCGAGCAAATGGACGAGCGCGACGGCAACGCCGGCCGCATCGAACTACGCCACCAGGACGAGCGGCTGGAAGCGCGCGCCTGGTGGCACCAGGCCGGGCGCTACTTCAACAATACGGCGGCCGGCCTGGGTGCCGGACAAAGCGACGCCGGCGCCAGCGCCAAGTGGCGCATGGACGAGCGCACCCGCCTATATGCGGAAGCAGTGCGCAGCGATAACGACTACGCCGACGCCGCCCGCCAGGGCCAGCGCGCGGGCGTGCTATACGCGCTGAGCGAGCGCCTGAACCTCGACCTCTCGCTGCGCCATGTGCAGGAAAACGGCCAGTTGACGCCCAACGCCGGCATCGCTCCCAACACGGCGCCGCCGGGCAGCGCGCAAACCCCAAGCGGCGGTTTCTTCGGCAGCCTGGACGGGGCAGGACTAGATACCCTGAGCGGCCTGCCCCTGAACACCCAGGCCACCCAGGGCGGTGCAGCGCCCGCCCCCTACCGTGGGGTCGATGCCACCACCGCGCGGGTCGGCGTGCAATTCAAGGCCAGCCACAAGCTGACCGTCAGCGCCGACGCCGAGCACAGCGTCGACGGCGAACGGCAGCACCGCTACGGCGTCGGCGTGCAATACGCGACCGAGTCGAACGGCCGCCTGTACGCGCGCGCCGAAACCCAGAGCGGGCTGGCGTCGTCGTACTCGATCAACCCGGCCGAGCGCGGCACCAGCGTAGTGGCCGGGATCGACACTTCGTACATGGCGGGCGGCAACGTGTTCAGCGAGTACCGGCTACGCGACAATGCCGGCGATCGCGCCGGCCTGGACTTGAATGACGGACACAACGCACAACTGGCTTCCGGCCTGCGCAACAGCTGGCAATTGCGCCCCGGCGTGAACGTCAGCACCGGTGTCGAATACGTCAAGGTACTCAACGGCAGTGCGCAGGAGGCGGCGGCCTTGAGCGGCGCCATCGATTACCGCATCGATCCGCTGTGGAGTGCCTCCGCCAAGCTCGAATACCGCAAGCTGTTCGACCGCGCCGACCAGGCCGCCGACCAGGGCCAGGACCAATGGCTCAATACGGTGGCGCTGGCGCGCAAGATCAGCGACGATTGGACTCTGCTGGCGCGCAATTACCTGCTCTACCAGCGCAACCGCGCCGACGCCCTCGGCGCGCCGCTGGGGAATACCTTGCAGGACCGCGCGCAACTGGGATTTGCCTGGCGTCCGCGCGAGCGCAACGACGTCAACGCGCTGGCGCGCTACGAATACAAGACAGTGCGCGACCATGCGCGGCCCGACGGCGAGGATTACCGCGCCCACATCGTCTCGACCCATGTCGACTACCACCCGAGCCGGCCCTGGTGGATCACGTCGCGCCTGGCGGGCAAGCTCAACACCGACCATACCCTGCCCGCCGGCGAGCAAAAGTACAGCGCTTGGCTGCTGGGCGGGCGGGCGGTGCTGGACGTGGCGCCGAAATGGGATGTGGGGGTGCTGGCGTCAGTGCTGTACAGTCCGCAGGGCAAGAGCCGCCAGTACGCCTACGGCGCCGAGGTGGGTTACCAACTGGCGCGCAATCTGTACCTGTCGGTCGGACATAACCTGTCCGGCTTCACCGACAAGGACCTGGCGAGCACCGATTACACGGCACACGGCACGTTTATGCGGCTGCGCTTCAAGTTCGACGAGAAGACGTTTAAATCGGCCGGAAGGATGTGATCAACGTTGCCTCATCCCTTCTTTGTCGCCCTATAAGCGCCGCAAAGAATACTGGAAACGGCCACGATCAACCGCAAGCGCATGCAGCGATTGATGCGTAGCACCGGGCTGGCGCGAATGGCGCCAGGGCCGAACATGAGCAAGGCGCATCCTGAGCAGAAGGTATATCCCTACCTTCTGCGAGGGCGTACCCGTGGCGCGGCCGAATCAGGTGTGGGGCACGGACGTAACGTATACGCGCACGCACACGGGGTTACGCTTGGTGCCGGGCGTGCAGAATTCCGGCAGGTACAGGACGCGCACGCAATGGAAGGCCGCCTCTTTTCGGCGACCGTCGCGGCTATGCGACTGAATCCCCCTCCACGCAAATCCTGCACAGGCCATGCATGCAAGCGAAGTACAAGCCGGAAATGACAAAGGGCTACAAGCCGAAGCTTGTAACCCTTTGATTTACTGCGAATACTTGGTGCCGTTGGCCGGAATCGAACTGGCGACCTTCACATTACGAATGTGCTGCTCTACCAACTGAGCTACAACGGCGAAGACCCACATTCTACAAACAATGCACAAAATTTGCTAGTGTCAACGCGAACTTTTTTGCATTTTTTTAGCGTCCCGGCTGCGGGCCGCTAAAAATCGCTGAAAAGTGTGGCTGTTTACTCCGCGTGGTAGGCCGTGACGCGGGCCACTTCGTCTTTCGAGCCAAGGAAGACGGGCACGCGCTGGTGCAGCTTGTGCGGGGCGATGTCCATGATGCGCTGCTGGCCATCTGTGGCGGCGCCGCCGGCTTGCTCGACGATGAAGGCCATCGGGTTCGCTTCGTACATCAGGCGCAGCTTGCCGGGCATCGAGGTGTCGCGCAGATCGGCCGGGTACATGAAGATGCCGCCGCGGTTCAGGATGCGGTGCACGTCGGCCACCATCGAGGCGATCCAGCGCATGTTGAAGTTGCTGCCGCGCGGACCCGTGTCACCAGCCAGCAGCTCGTCGACATAGCGCTTTACCGGCGCATGCCAGTGGCGCGCGTTCGACATATTGATGGCGAACTCCTTCGTCGTCGGCGGAATCTGCATATTGCTTTGCGTGAGTACCCACGAACCCATTTCGCGGTCCAGGGTGAAGCAGTTCACGCCATTGCCGAAGGTCAGCACCAGCATGGTTTGCGGACCATACACGGCGTATCCGGCTGCAACTTGCTTAGAGCCGGCCTGCATGAAATCCTGTTCGGTCGGCTGCCCCATGCCTTCCGGGGCTTTGAGCACCGAGAAGATGGTGCCGATCGAGACGTTGACGTCGATGTTCGACGAGCCATCGAGTGGGTCGAACAGCAGCATGTATTCGCCCTTCGGATAGCGGTTCGGGATCGGGTGGATCGATTCCATTTCTTCCGACGCCATGGCCGCCAGGTGGCCGCCCCATTCGTTCGCTTCGAGCAGGATCTCGTTGGAGATGATGTCGAGTTTTTTCTGTACTTCGCCCTGCACGTTTTCCGTGTCGGCCGTGCCCAGCACTTCACCGAGGGCGCCCTTGCCGACAGCGTGGCTGATGGTCTTGCAGGCGCGCGCGACGACTTCGATCAGCAGGCGCAGTTCGGCCGGGATGCTGTTGTTCGAGCGCTGCTCTTCAACCAGGTATTGCGTAAGACTGATGCGTTTCATGAAATCCCTCTGTTTTAATGATTATTACGGTGTTAATTCGCCAGCGCCTTGCTGACCACTTCCATCACGTCATTCGACAGGCTGGCCTGGGCGGCGACTTGTTCCAGCGCTTCGCGCATGTGGCTTTGCAGCGCAGGCACGTAACGGCGCCAGCGGTCCATGGACCGCGCCAGGCGGGCGGCCACTTGCGGGTTCAGGGCGTCGAGCGCGATGACTTGCTCGGCCCAGAATGCGTAGCCGCTGCCATCTGCCGCGTGGAACTGCGATGGATTGGCGTTGGTGAAATTGAAGATCAGGCTGCGCGCGCGGTTCGGATTTTTCAAGGTGAACGCCGGGTGCGTCATCAGCTGGCGCACGGCTTGCACATCGGTCGTTGGCGCGGCGGCCTGCATGGCGAACCACTTGTCGACCACCAGCGCCTCGTTCTCGAAGTCGCGATAAAAACTGGCCAGGGCCGCCTGCGCGTGCGATTGCGAACCCGAATGTATCAGAGCACCCAGGGCTGCCGCGCGGTCCGTCATGTTGCCGGCGCTATCGAACTGCTGCTGCGCCAGCGCCAGTTCTTGCGCATCCGGTACGATCAGCAAATAGGACAGGGCCAGGTTTTTCAACGCCCGCTTGCCGGCCGACAGGGCGTCGGGACTGTATTCGCCCGGCGTCTGGTTGGCGTGGTATTGCGCCAGCAATTCAGGTTTCAGCGCGGCCGCGATGGTGCGGCGCATGAACTGGCGCGCCGCATGGATCGCCTGCGGGTCGACTTGCGCCATGCGCTCGGCGATGATGGTTTCCGATGGCAGGATCAGGGCCAGCTCGCGGAACGCAGGATCGAGCGTTTCGTCCGCCAGCAGGGCGCGCTGCGCTTCGATGAAGGTGTCGTCCAGCGCCAAGGCCTCTCCGGCGGAGACGGCGCCGGTCAGCTTCAGCAGGCGCTCCATGGCCAGGCGCTGGCCCGCTTCCCAGCGATTCACCGGGTCGCTGTCGTGACGGAACAGGTGCAGCAGTTGCGCATCGGTATAGTCGTATTCCAGCACCACGGGGGCGGAAAAGTCGCGCAGCAGCGATGGCACGGGGACTTCCCCCACCTGCGTGAAGCGGAAGGTTTGCGACGCTTCGGTCAGCTCCAGCACGACGCTGGTGGCGCCGTTCGATGCCACGCCATCGATCTGCAGCGGCAGGTCGCGTCCATCCGCGCCCAGCAAGCCGACGGTGACGGGAATGTGGAATGGCAGTTTTTTCGGCTGGCCCGGCGTGGCGGGACAGCTTTGCGCCAGGGTCAGCTCGAACGTCTGGCTGGCCGCGTCGTAGCACGTAGAAGCGGTGACGACGGGCGTGCCGGCCTGGCTGTACCAGCGCTCGAACTGATTGAAATCGCGGCCATTGGCGTCCGCCATGGCGGCACGGAAGTCGTCGCACTGCACGGCCTGGCCATCATGGCGCTCGAAGTACAGGTCCATGCCCTTGCGGAAACCGTCGCGGCCCACCAGGGTCTGGTACATACGCACCACTTCGGCGCCTTTTTCGTAGATCGTGACCGTGTAAAAGTTATTGATCTCGACGAAGGAATCGGGACGCACGGGATGCGCCATCGGACCCGCATCTTCGGGGAACTGCGCCTGGCGCAGGGTGCGCACCTGGTCGATGCGCGTGACGGCGCGGCCCGTGTCCGTGCCGATCATGTCGGCCGAGAATTCCTGGTCGCGGAACACCGTCAAGCCTTCCTTCAGTGACAGCTGGAACCAGTCGCGGCACGTCACGCGGTTGCCAGTCCAGTTATGGAAGTATTCATGGCCAACCACCGCTTCGATGCCCGCGTAATCGACGTCGGTCGCCACGCGCGAATTGGCCAGCACATACTTGGTATTGAAAATATTTAAACCCTTGTTTTCCATGGCGCCCATGTTGAAGTCGCCCACGGCGACGATCATGAAGCGGTCCAGGTCCAGCTCCAGGCCGAAGCGTTCCTCGTCCCAGCGGATCGAGTTTTTGAGCGACTGCATGGCATAGTCGGTTTTATCCAGGTTGCCCTCTTCCACCCACACTTGCAGCAGCACTTCGCGTCCCGACTTCAGGGTGTAGCGCTCCTCCTGGCACACGAGGCGCGCCGCCACCAGCGCGAACAGGTAGGACGGCTTCTTGAACGGGTCTTCCCACTTGGCGTAATGGCGGCCGTCGCCCAGGTCGCCCTCTTCGATCAGGTTGCCGTTCGACAACAGCACCGGATACCTGTCCTTGTCGGCGCGCAGCATGACGGTGTATCTGGCCATCACGTCCGGGCGGTCCGGGAAGAAGGTGATGCGACGGAAGCCTTCCGCTTCGCACTGCGTGAAGAAATTATGGTTCGACACATACAGGCCGGACAGCGAGGTATTGTCCTGCGGCGCCAGCACGGTCTCGATATCGAGCAGCACCTCGTCCGGCGCCTTGGGGATGGTCAGCATGCCGGCCGTCAGCTTGTACTGCGACGGCTTCAGCAGCTTGCCATTCAGGCGTACCGCCACCAGCTCGATGTGTTCGCCATGCAATTCGATACTGCGGCTGCTGCTGGCCGGGTTATGGCGCATGCGGATCCGGCTCGCCACCACTGTGCGCGCGGGATCAAGATCGAAACCAAGTTCGACGCTGTCAACCAGGAAGCTGGGCGGCGTGTAATCTTTGCGGTAAATCGTCTGAGGGCTGTCTGTGCGCATAGGGAATGGGTGGGAGCGGAGGCAAAAGCCTATTTTACCAACACCAGCCCCCCGATAGTCGCGATTCAACTCAGGAATGTTGGATTCCCTTCCACGCCGACATACCAGGTAACATTCTGTAATAATGCATGGAAACAAATGGAACTATTCTTATAATACTAAGCGATGAATTGCGTCTACTATCAGGAGATCATGCAATGAAACGATATCTCACCATCATGATGGCCGCATTGACCGTGTTGTTGACCGGATGCGCCACCACCGTACGCAGCGACGTGACCGTCTTCCATGAATGGCCTGCGCAATTGCAGGACAAATCCTATGCATTTGAAGCGCCAGCGGCGGAAAACGATACGCTGGAATACCGCAGCTACCAGAACCTGATGCGCGCGGAACTGGCAAAACACGGCTTCGGCGAAGCTTCCGGCCCTGCGGCTGCCAATTTGCGCGTGGCGATGCATTTTTCGACAGTCGACTATCCTGAGCGCGTGCTGCAAGCCACCGATCCATTCTGGTATGGCGCCGGCTACTGGCCTGGCCGCTATGGCTATCGCTACGGCGCATGGCCTGGCTATGGCCGCTTCGGTTACAACCCTTACTGGTATGGTCCGATGGACGTGGAAGAAAGCGTGCGCCATAAATACGAACGCGAACTGCGCGTGACGATCAATGACCGCAGCGGCAAGAAACTGTACGACGTGACCGTGCAATCGACCAGCAATAAACGCGCCACCTCGCAAGTGATGCCGGCCATGGTGGCCAGCGCCTTTGCCGACTTCCCCGGCCAGAGCGGCGTGCCCCGTAAAGTCGAAGTCAAAATAGAGTAATTACGTGGCAATACAAAAAAAGCCGGCTGGTGCAGCAATGCGCCAGCCGGCTTTTTCATGTCTGCGTTTTATACCTATGAGTAATATGCCTCGGCGGCAAAAGTGAGCACGCCGATCAGGGCCACGGCCAATACCAACACGATCAGCAGGCGGCCAAATTTCGGCGTGCCGTCTGTTTCGTTGCCGCCGCTCATGGCACGATGATGGTCGAGCCGGTGGTCTTGCGCCCTTCCAGGTCCGTGTGCGCCTGGGCAATATTGGCCAGGCCGTAGCGCTGGTTGATCTCAATCTGCACTTCGCCGCTGCTGACGACGCCAAACAGCGAGGCAGCCATCTCTTCCAGGTTCACGCGGTTCGAGGCATAGCTGAACAGGGCGGGGCGCGTGATGAAGAGCGAACCGCGCGAGGCCAGCTCGGACAGGGTAAACGCCGGCACGGGGCCGGAGGCATTGCCGAAGCTGACCATCATGCCCAGCGGCGCCAGGCAGTCGAGCGAGCCCGTAAACGTATCCTTGCCGATGGAATCGTAGACCACGGAGACGCCCTTGCCACCCGTGATCTCGCGCACGCGCTCGACGAAGTTTTCCGTGTTGTAGTTGATGACGTGGGCCGCGCCATGCGCCTTGGCCAGCGCCACCTTTTCATCGGAGCCGGCCGTGCCGATCAGGTTCACGCCCAGCACCTTCGCCCACTGGCAGGCGATCAGGCCCACGCCGCCCGCCGCCGCGTGAAACAGGATGGTATCGCCCGCCTTCAGCGCCACGGTGCGGTGGAACAGGTATTGCACCGTCAAGCCCTGCAGCATCATGGCGGCGGCCGTATCGAAACCGATGCGCTCGGGCAGCGCCAGCAACAGGGCCGCCGGCAAGTTGCGCTGCTGCGCATACGCGCCATTGATGCGCGCCGCGTAGGCCACGCGATCGCCCACCTTGACTTCCGTGACACCTTCACCCACCGCCTCGACGATGCCCGCGCCCTCGACGCCGAGGCCATTGGGCAGCGGCTGCGGATACAGCCCCGTGCGGAAATACACATCGATGAAATTGAGCCCGATCGCCTCGTGTTTCACGCGCGCTTCGCCTGGACCGGGTGGCGGCAGCTCCACATCCACATATTCCATCACGTCCGGGCCGCCCACGCGCTGTACGCGGATGGCTTTGGTGGTAATCGTTGCGCTCACAATATGCTCCTTGAAGAAGAGTCGGGAAAAACGTCAGGCAGCCGCGCTGGCCAGTGCCTGCAGCTGCGACAGCACCAGGTGCGCCGACGACAGATTCGTCGCGCACGCCACGTTGTGCACGTCGCAGGCGCGCACCAGCGCGTTGATGTCCGGCTCGTGCGGCTGCGGTGTCATCGGGTCGCGCAGGAAAATCACGCAATCGATCAAGCCTTCCACCAGCAGGGAGCCGATCTGCAAGTCGCCGCCGAACGGGCCCGAATGCTTGCGCTCCACTTGCAAACCCAGCTCGTTGATCAGGCGGCCGCCCGTAGTGCCTGTAGCCGACAGTTCGCAGCCCTTGAGAAAGTCCAGGTATTCGCCCGCCAGGGTAATCATGTCATCTTTTTTCTTATCGTGGGCAATCAGGGCGATGCGTGTTTTCATGGTGAGGACCATTTCAGTTGGTGGAGGAATTATTTCTTTTTCGACAGCAAGTAAATACCGGCCAATACCAGGCTGGTGCCAGCCAGTTGCCAGTTGGTGATCGGTTCATCGAGGATCATGGCGCCCAGGAACAGGGTCGACACGGGACCGATCATGCCCGCCTGCGAGGCGACGGGTGCGCCGATGCGCTCGACGGCGATCATCGTCATGAAGACGGGCATCACCGTGCAAAAGATGCCATTCAGCAAAGACAAGCCATACACGGGCATGGGCTGAATCAGCAACTCGACGGGGCGCAGGATGAAGAATTGGGCGATGCAGGCAAAGCTGGCCACGCACATCGCGTAGGAAACGAGCCGCATCGAGCCGATGCGCTTCACCAGTTCGCCCGAGCCCAGCAGATACACGGCATATGCACAGGCCGAGCCCAGCACCAGCGTGGAACCCAGCGCTACATTGCTGGCACCGCCCTGCAAGTCATGCACGAAGACCAGTACGATGCCGCAATACGAAGTGAGCAGGGCCAGCCATTGGATTCGGCTGATGCGCTGCTTGAAGTAGACGGTGGTGATCAAGAGCACGAAAGTGGGCGTGAGGAACAAAATCAGGCGTTCCAGTCCCACGGAAATATATTGCAGTCCCAGGAAGTCCAGATAGCTGGACAGGTAATAGCCGACGAGGCCCAGCCCGACCAGGCGCCGGCGGTCGCTGGTCGACAGCGGCGGCTCCGTGCGCATCTTCCACCAGGCGATGACGGCGAACACAGGTAGCGAAAAGATCATCCTGAAGGCGATCAGGGTGACGGCATCGATCTGGTAGCGGTACAGCAGCTTGGCGACGATGGCCTTGGTGGAAAACAGCACCGCCCCGCCCACGGCGATGGCCAGGCCACCGAGGTAGACGGAACGGGGAATCGAAGATGGGGATGCTTGCGGGGAACTGGAGCTCATGCCCGGATTGTAAGGCAAAAGCTGGGGTCAGACCCCCGCAAGCGACAGCACAAGCCTCTGAGTTAGCGGCATTGAGGGTCTGACCCCATCAGTTACGCCACCACCACCGCCACCGCGCCCGCCGCCACCGTGGCCGTCGTCACGCGCGCAATCACGTTCGTCGGCGCCGCCGTGCCGATCAGCTTGTTGACCTGCTTGAACTGCGCCACCAGCTTGCCCGGCGTCAAAGTGACCACCGTGTAGCCCTGCGCATCCGTATTCAGATGCTTGATCCACGGATTGTTACCCAGGCCGGACAATTGCTGCGCCAGGCCCAGCAGGGTAGTGTTGAAGTCAGCGCTCGCTTTCAAGCCCGCCTGCACGGCCGCCACTGTGGCATCGAGCTGCACTTCCGGCACGCCCTTGGCTGCCAGCGCGCCGCGCAGCTGCACGCGCAATTGCTCCAGCAGGCTGTCGACGGTGGGCGCCGCCTTGCCCATGGTGTAGTCGAGCAGGTTGACGTCGAGATTGAGCGTGCCCAGGCCCGTGACGGGAATGGCCAGCGGATAGCTGACGAGGGTGCCGATGTCGCCCATCGTGCCGGCTGCCGACTTCAGGTAGCTGAAGAAGGAATCGGAGCTGACGCCGGCCGACACCAGGTCCACCATGACGGGCGTACCGCCGCCGGCAGCGTCGAAGTCGTCGCTGACCGTGCCGGCAAAGAAGGAATGGATATCGCCGGTAATCGCCACCACATTGCCGATAGCATTCGTCTTCAGGTGCGCCATCAGATGCTTGCGCTCGCTGTTATAGCCATCCCACTGGTCGCAATTGAGCAGGAAGCGCGTGAAGAATGGCGCCAGTGCCGCTTGCTGGCCCGATGCGGCGACAAAGCTCGATGCGGCGCCCTTGGCCTGCACATCAGGCTTGATCCAGCCGAAGGCGATCACTTGCGCGGCAGCGGCCGGCGAGCCGCTATTGTAGGCGGCTACCGTGATGCCGGCCTGGGCCGCGCTCAAGCCGGCGCCCACGGCTGCGGCGCCCTGCGCGCTGGCGTTCGCGGCGGCACCGGCAATCGCCATGGCCGCTGCCTGCGCCACGCTCGATGACGCGCCCGCCGTCGAGGCAGCCACGATGGCGCAGGCCAGCGGCACGCTGCCGCCCACCAAAGGCAGGGTGCTGGCAATGGCCTGACCCACTTTCGACATGGCGCTCAGGGCCAGCAAGGTGGCGATCGCATCCGTGCCATTCAAGCCCATGCGCAGTAGCGACACTTCATTGCCCCACAGCTTCCAGGTGGAGGTCGCCGCCTTCATCTTGCCTTTCCACCAGTCGCGCTGCGTGCTGCCCAGCATGCCGACGGCGGCCAGCGGGTCGGTGCCAGCCTTCGTGGCGGCGGCCATTTTCTGCCCTTCCACGCTGTCGAACAGCGCTTGCGGCACCAGGTAGCGGCTGCCGACGCTGCCCAAGGGCTTGCCCGTGGCCGGGTTGATCGTCGCTTCGGCGATCGCGTGGTCGGCACGGTACAGGCGCTCGTCCGTCATGACCAGTTGCATCAGCTTGCCGAACTGGAAATCGCGGTAAATCTGGATATTCTGGAACGTCGTCGCGGCAGCATCGAAGGTGACGTCGGCCGGCATGAATTCGAACCACGCCTGATTGGCGCTGCGACGGCGAGTTGGCTGGTGCAGGTCGCTGCCATCAGCGGCCACGATGCCTTCATAAGTAGAGGCGTCCTGCCAGGCGTCGTCCGTGAATTCGTGATCGTCCCAGATGGCGATGAAGGCAAAGCGCTCGTGCACGGCTTGCAGGCGCGTATCGGTGCGGTATTTCTTGTACAGGTAGCGGTAATCGGCCACCGTGGTGGCGTACTTGGCGCCCGCGTTGCCGCTTTTGAACGTGCCATCGGGCAATTTCAGCTGGTCGTGGCGGCTTTCCACGGCGCCGCTCTGGAAGCCCTCACCCACCGTTTCATAGATGTAGTCGCCCAGATGGACGATGAAGTCGAGCGACTCGTTGGCGGCGATATGCGACAGCGCGCCCCAGTGATTGATGCTCCAGTCCTGGCACGTCAGGTAGGCGAACTGCAGCTGCGATACGTCGGCCGTGGCGGCGGGCGCCGTCTTGAAGCGGCCCACATTGGAGCGCACGTCGCCGGCGATGAACTGGTAAAAATACACCTGGCCAGGCTGCAAGCCCGTCACCTTGTGGCGCAAGGTATTGTCGAAATCAGCTTTCAGCGGCAATGTCGCATCGACGATGGTGGCGCCGGCAAGGGCCGTGTTGCTGCCCAGTGCGGCTGTATTGTCGGTGGCGCTGACGATCAGGCGCACGGCCACGTCCGACTTGCCTGCCACGGCGGGAGCGACGGCATCGAAACTGGCAGGCACGACGCGCGTCCACAGCATGGCGCTGTCGGCGCGCGGATCGCCCGAAGCCACGCTTTGCGGGAATTTCCAGTCGCTGCCGGATGCCAGCGGCACGCCAGGATCGCTGTAATCGGTGCTGCCGCAGGCGGCGAGGCCGACAGTGGCAACAGAGACAGTGATGAAACCGCCCAACTTAAGAAATTGCCGTCTATCCATTTGACTTGCCATGATGTCGCGCTCTCGATATGGTGAAAGCGCGTCACTTTAGCAACAGATTGTGTCATCTTGATGACGTGACCACGGCGCTTGGCGAGGGGGCGATATGCTAAAATGTCGGCCACAATTGAACACCTCGTCTAAGGAAGATTCGACATGGCAGGACATAGCAAATGGGCCAATATCAAGCATAAAAAGGCTGCCACCGATGCCAAGCGCGGCAAAATCTGGACGCGCCTGATCAAGGAAATCACGGTTGCAGCCCGCATGGGCGGCGCCGACGCCATCACCAATCCGCGCCTGCGCCTGGCCGTCGACAAGGCGGCTGACGCGAACATGCCGAAAGACAACGTCCAGCGCGCGATCAACCGCGGCAGCGGCGGCGTCGATGGCGCCAACTACGAAGAAGTGCGCTACGAAGGCTACGGCGTGGGCGGCGCGGCCGTCATCGTCGAATGCATGACTGACAACAAGGTGCGCACGGTGGCCGAAGTACGCAACGCCTTCAACAAGAACGGCGGCAACATGGGCAACGAAGGCTCGGTTGCCTTCATGTTCCAGCACTGCGGCCAATTGCTGTTCGCGCCGGGCACCGACGAAGACAAGCTGATGGAAGCGGCGCTGGAAGCGGGCGCCGACGACGTCATCACCGACGAGGAAGGCGGCTTCGAAGTGCTGACCCCCGTGCACGATTTCGCCACCGTCAAGGAAGCGCTGGAGGCGGCCGGATTCAAGGCCGAAGTGGCCGAAGTCATCATGAAGCCGGCGACGGAAACCGTGTACGCAGGCGACGACGCCATCAAGATGCAAAAACTGATCGATGCGCTGGAACTGCTGGACGACGTCCAGGAAGTCTTCACCAATGCATTGATAGAGAATTAATCAATTCGAACACAAGGGCGGCACCGCCGCCCTGCAACCCACACTGAACGAACGGTCCTTATGAAAATTCTGGTAGTCGGCTCTGGCGGCCGCGAACACGCCCTGGCCTGGAAACTGGCCCAGTCCGAACGCATACAGATGGTGTATGTCGCGCCGGGCAACGGCGGCACCGCGCGCGATGCGCGCCTGGTCAATCTCGACATCAGCGACCCTCAATTGCTGGCCGACTTCGTTCAGCAGGAGCACATCAGCCTGACGGTCGTCGGTCCGGAAGTGCCGCTGGCAGCGGGCATCGTCAACCTGTTCCGCTCGCGCGGCCTGAAAATCTTCGGCCCGACGAAAGAGGCGGCGCAGCTGGAATCGTCGAAGGACTTCGCCAAGGCCTTCATGCAGCGCCACGGCATTCCGACTGCTGCTTACCAGACGTTTTCCGACGTCGCTCCCGCGCATGCCTACATCGACGCCATGGGTGCACCCATCGTCATCAAAGCTGATGGCCTGGCCGCTGGCAAGGGCGTGGTCGTTGCCATGACCCTGGAAGAAGCGCACCAGGCGGTCGACATGATGCTGTCTGACAACCAGTTCGGCGACGCCGGCGCGCGCATCGTCATCGAGGAATTCCTCGCTGGCGAAGAAGCCAGCTTCATCGTCATGTGCGACGGCAAGAACATCCTGCCACTGGCCACCAGCCAGGACCATAAACGCCTGAAAGACCACGACCAGGGCCCGAACACGGGCGGCATGGGCGCATACTCGCCGGCACCGATCGTCACGCCGGCCATGCATGCGCGCGTCATGCGCGAAATCATCGTGCCGACCATCCAGGGCATGGCCAAGGATGGCATCACGTTTACGGGCTTCCTGTACGCGGGCCTGATGATCGACGACAAGGGCACGCCAAAAACCCTGGAATTCAACTGCCGCATGGGCGACCCGGAAACGCAACCAATCATGGCGCGCCTGAAAACCGACCTGGTCACCGTCATGGAACATGCCGTCAACGGCACGCTCGACGCGGTGGAACTGGAATGGGACCGCCGCACGGCCGTCGGCGTCGTCATGGCTGCCGCCGGCTACCCGGACGATCCCGTCAAGGGCACGCCGATCGGCGACATCCCGGCCGAAACGGTCGACTCCGTCACCTTCCATGCTGGCACCCGCATCGAGGGCGAGCGCCTGGTCACCAACGGCGGGCGCGTGCTGTGCGTGGTGGGTCTGGGCGACAGCATCAAGATGGCGCAAAAGCAGGCGTATGAAACCGTGGAAAAAATCCATTTCGACGGCGCGCAATACCGCCGCGACATCGGCTGGCGCGGCCTGAAACACTAAGTACCAGGCACCAAGCACGCCCCTTGGCGGCAAACGGCGGGGCCGGCGCGGAATGCATCCGCGCCGGCCCCGTTTGCATCGGCACGCCGGGAAAACAAGGCTTGCGCCAAGATTTTTCCTTCCTGATAAAGTTGCAGCCAATGACACCCCACTCCCATCCCGCCCTCGCCCAGGTGCGCCAACTCGGCCTGATCACGGACAATGAACTCGACGACGCCATCGCGGAACTGGATATCATCGAGCTGCAGCGCAACCATAACGCAGAAGAAGATATCGACGTGCCGGAGCTGGCCGCTGACGCGGGGCTCGTCGATACCCTGGCATGGCTGCTGCTCACGGACCTGCTGCCGCAGGACGACTTCCTGCGGCGCGTACAGTATCTGCCGCGCCAGCATGGCGGCGCGGCCCTGCTCGAACGCCAGCAACTGACCGCCGACGCGCTGCGCCAGGTCAACCGCCTGGCCATCGACACCCTGTATGACGAGGATGTGATCGACCAGTGGCAGCGCGACGCCGCCCACGCCAGCTTGCCCGGGAACCGTCTCCTCGCCTCGCCCATCGCCGCCCTGCGCGACATGCTCCGGCAGGGTACCCTGTCGGCACCCCAATTCGAGGCCCTGCGCCTGCGCACCCGCCAGCGCGGCTCGGAACTGGCGCGCATCATCGTCGACGCCGCCGCGCGCCAGGCCCGCCTGGAACGCCCCGCTTATGCGCGCCCGGCAACGTGGGTAAGGGCCGCGCTGATACTGCTGGTACTGGCCTTCGCGGCCCGCGCCATCGTCTCCAGGCAGGCGTCCGCTCCCGACGCAGCCCCCGTCGCCGCAGTCGCTGAGCAGGGCGTCGAACGGCCTGACCTGCAGCAGCGGGCAGCGCACGCCGTGAAGAGTGCGCCCCTGCCCGGCGCCGGGCAGGAGCTGTCCATCACCGTAGTGCAGGACGGCGCCACGCCACCGGCGCGCTGAATTACAGCACAAACGCACAGCGCCAGCGCCGCCCTATCACAAAAACGCGTAACAGGGTACAATCCGTCCTTACTTTTTTATTTCGGCCTCGTCGGCCCACGCGATGTCGTCAACTCCCTCTCCTTCGGCCGTCAAGGCTTATTTGCTCGATTTGCAAAGTCGTATCGTGCAGGCGCTCGAAGCGCAGGACGGCAAGCCCTTCCTGACCGATACCTGGCAGCGCCCCGAGGGCGGTGGCGGTATTACGCGGCTGATAGAGGAAGGCAATGTGTTCGAGCGTGGCGGCGTGAATTTTTCGCACGTCACCGGCGCCGCACTGCCACCATCGGCAGCGGCCGCGCGCCCTGAACTGGGCGGCAAGGCATGGGAAGCGATGGGCGTGTCGCTGGTGCTGCATCCGCGCAATCCATACGCACCAACGGTGCACATGAACGTGCGCTTTTTCAGCACCGTGAATGCCGATGGCGAACCCGTATGGTGGTTCGGCGGCGGCATGGACTTGACGCCGTATTACGGCGACACGGGCGACGTCAAGCACTTTCACCAGGTGTGCCATGATGCGCTGGCGCCGTTTGGCGCGGAACTGCATCCGAAGTTCAAGCAGTGGTGCGACGATTATTTCTACCTGAAGCACCGGCGCGAAGCACGCGGCGCCGGTGGCATCTTCTTCGACGACTTCAATGCCCTGGGCTTTGAAGACAGTTTCGCGATGATGCGCAGCGCCGGCGACGCCTTCACTGACGCCTATGTGCCGATCCTGGCGCGGCGCAAGGATACGCCCTACGGCGAACGCGAACGCGATTTCCAGTGCTATCGGCGCGGACGCTATGTCGAGTTCAACCTGGTGTTCGACCGCGGCACCCTGTTCGGGCTGCAGTCGGGCGGACGCACCGAGGCGATCCTGATGTCGATGCCGCCCGTGGTCAAGTGGCGCTACGACTGGCACCCGGAAGCGGGCAGTCCCGAAGCGGCGTTGTATACTGACTTCCTCGTGCATCGCGACTGGCTGCAGGCGTGACGGAAGTTGGCACGGCGGGTAGCACGGCATGCGTGACGCTACTCGGTGGCAGCTACGATCCGGTGCACATGGGCCATGTCGCGCTGGGCACGCATTTTTCCAGCCTGCTGCACGCCGATGAGCTGCGCGTGATTCCGGCCGGTGCACCCTGGCAAAAGGGCAACCTGGGCGCCAGCGGCCAGCAGCGCGCCGAGATGGCCAGCCTGGCGTTTGCCGGCCTGCCACTGCCCGTGCTGATTGACCGCCAGGAAATCGAGCGCAGCGAACATGGCCAGGCCAGCTACACCATCGATACCTTGCGCCAGGTACGCGCAGAACTGGGGCCGCGCGCTTCCATCGTTTTCCTGATGGGTGCCGACCAGCTGCAGCGCCTCGCGACATGGCGCGAATGGCAGCAATTATTTGAATACGCGCATATCTGCGTCGCGGCCCGCCCCGGCTTCGCGCTGAATGACACCGCAGTGCCGCAAGTGGTCGCCGACGAATTTTCGCGCCGCCTGGGGTCTCTGGAAAGCATCCGCAACACGCCGCACGGTCTGACTTATCTGGCACAGGACTTCGCGGTGGATATCTCCGCCACCGAAATACGTGCGGCATTACAACGGGGGAATCGGGCAAACTCGCTTGTTTCCCCGCTAGTGCTAGACTATATTGAACAACATAATTTATACAAAAGCTAAATGGACATCAAAAAACTGCAAACCCTCGTCGTTGACGCCCTTGAAGACGTCAAAGGCCAAGACATCGCCGTCTTCGAAACGAGTCACCTGACCAGCCTGTTCGACCGCATCGCGATCGTCTCCGGTACCTCGAACCGTCAAACCAAGGCGCTGGCCGCCTCGGTGCGCGACAAGGTCAAGGACGCCGGCGGCCAGATCATCGGCATGGAAGGCGAGGAAACGGGTGAATGGGTACTGGTCGATCTGGGCGACATGATCGTCCACATCATGCAAGCGCCTATCCGCGCCTACTACCGCCTGGAAGAAATCTGGGGCGACACCCCGGTCAAGCTGGGTGCCGCCAAGCGCGCGCCGAAAAAAGCCGCCGGCGACGAGCCGAAAAAGGTCAGCGGCCATCTGGCAGCGAGCAAGGCCAATGTGGAAGCTTCGCCCGTGATCGAGAAAAAGACACCGGCCAAGAAAGCCACGGCAACCACCGCCGCCAAGAAAGCCCCGGCGAAAAAAGCCGCCTCGAAAGCTGTCGGCAAGACCGTCAAAGTTGCGCCGACCAAGACCGAAGCGGCCGCCGTGAAAGCCTTGAAAGCACTGCCAGAGAAAAAAGTGCGCGCCCCACGCGCGGCCAAGCCGGCAGCCGATGCTGCTCCGGCAAAAACCGTGATCAAGCGTATCAAAAAAGTCGAAGCGTAAGCCTCGATGCAGCTCATCATCGCTGCGGTCGGCCATAAAATGCCGGCCTGGATAGAGACGGGCTTCGCGGAATACGCGAAGCGCATGCCACCGGAATTGCGCATCGTGCTGAAAGAAATCAAGCCGGTGGAGCGTTCCGGCAGCAAGACCGCCGCCACGGCGATGGCACTGGAACGCGAACGCATCGAAGCCGTCCTGCCCAAGGGCGTGCGCATCATCGCCCTCGACGAACGCGGCAAGGACCTGACAAGCGTCGGCCTGTCGCAGCAATTGATGGCGTGGCAGCAGGATGGCCGCGACACGGCCTTCCTGATCGGCGGCGCCGACGGCCTCGATCCGCAACTCAAGGCGCGTGCCGAAGGCATGCTGCGCATCTCCAGCATGACCCTGCCGCACGGCGTGGTGCGCGTGATCCTTGCCGAGCAGCTGTACCGCGCCTGGTCGATCACCCAAAACCACCCCTATCACCGCGTCTGAACTCCCCATGAAAACGGCTGATCACAAGATCTACCTTGCTTCCAAAAGTCCGCGCCGGCGCGAACTGCTGCGCCAGATCGGCATCGATTTCGAATTGCTGCTGCTGCGCAGCGACGGCCCGCGCGGCGCCGACGTCACCGAGGAAGTCCTCCCCGGCGAGTCGGCGCTCGACTATGTCGCCCGCGTGTCGAATGAAAAAGCCGCCTTTGCCTGGGACCTGGTGCGCCGCCGCCACCTGACCCCGCGCCCCGTGCTGGCGGCCGACACCACCGTCACCATCGATGGCATCATCCTTGGCAAACCAGCCGACCGCTTTGAGGCCGTGGCCATGCTGCAGCAGCTGTCGGGCCGCACGCACCAGGTGCTCACCTCGATCGCCGTGCACTACAAGAACTTCGCCGAGCAGCGCACACAGGTGTCGCAAGTGCGCTTCGGCGTACTCTCGCCCGCCGCCATCGCCGCCTACTGCGCCACGCCCGAGCCCTACGATAAGGCCGGCGGCTACGGCATCCAGGGCAGCGCCGCGCTGTTCGTCGAACATATCGAAGGTAGCCATTCCGGCATCATGGGCCTGCCCCTGTACGAAACTGCACAGTTGCTAAGGCTGGCAGGTTTGCCCCTGCCCTGATCCCGGGTATGATGTCATTCGTTGCCTCCACTCTCCCGCCTCCATGAACGAAGACATCCTGATCAATATCACGCCGCAAGAAACGCGCGTCGCCCTCATCCTGCAGGGCGCCGTGCAGGAATTGCACATCGAGCGCACGCTCACGCGCGGCCTGGCTGGCAATGTGTATTCCGGCAAAGTGGTGCGGGTGTTACCGGGCATGCAATCGGCTTTCATCGACATCGGCCTAGAGCGCGCCGCGTTTTTGCACGTGGCCGACATCTGGGAAGCGCGCGGCCACGATGGCCAGAACGCGACACCGGCACCGATCGAAAAAATCCTGTTTGACGGCCAGGTGCTGACGGTGCAGGTGATCAAGGACCCGATCGGCACCAAGGGAGCGCGCCTGTCGACGCAGATTTCCATCGCCGGACGCATGCTGGTGTACCTGCCGCAAGACAAGCATATCGGCATCTCGCAGAAAATCGAAAAGGAAGCGGAACGCGAACAGTTGCGCGTGCGGCTGCAAAGCCTGCTGCCGCCCGACGAAAAGGGTGGTTACATCGTGCGCACCATGGCGGAGGATGCGTCCGACGCGGACCTGAAGGCGGACGTCGATTACCTGCGCAAGACCTGGAGCACCATCACGCACGGCGCACGCACGCGTCCCGCCACCAGCCTGCTGCACCAGGACTTGAGCCTGGCGCAGCGCGTGCTGCGCGACTTCGTCGGCGATGAAACGGCGACCATCCAGGTCGACTCGCGCGAAAATTATGTGAAATTGCGCGAATTCGCGGAAATCTACACGCCCAGCGAACTGACGCGTCTGCAGCACTACACGGGCGAGCGCCCCCTGTTCGATTTATATGGCGTGGAAGAAGAAATTCTGCGTGCGCTGGGGCGCCGCGTCGACCTGAAATCGGGCGGCTACCTGATCGTCGACCAGACGGAAGCGATGACCACCATCGACGTCAACACGGGCGGCTTTGTGGGCGGACGCAATTTCGCCGACACCATCTTCAAGACCAACCTGGAAGCGGCGCACGCCATCGCGCGCCAGCTGCGCCTGCGCAACCTGGGCGGCATCATCATCCTCGACTTCATCGACATGGATAACGCCGAGCACCGCAACGCCGTGCTGGCCGAACTGAAACGCACCTTGTCGCGCGACCGCACCAAGGTGTCGGTGAGCAATTTCTCGCCACTGGGCCTGGTGGAAATGACGCGCAAACGCACGCGCGAATCGCTGGCCCACATCCTGTGCGAACCATGCCCCGCCTGCGCCGGCAAGGGACAAGTCAAGACCTCGCGCACCATCTGCTATGAAATCCTGCGCGAACTGCTGCGCGAGGCAAAACAGTTCAACCCGCGCGAGTTCCGCATCCTCGCCTCGCAGGAAGTCGTCGATTTGTTCCTGGAAGAAGAATCACAGCACCTGGCCATGCTCGGTGATTTCATCGGCAAGAAAATTTCGCTGCAGGTGGAAAACGCCTACCATCAGGAGCAGTACGACGTCATTTTAATGTAGCCGATTGCCCGCGCTGACCATGAAAACAAACGCCACCCTGTGCCTGTTGCTGCTGTGTGCATCGACGGCCCTGGCCGCTACGCACGCTGCGCTCCCCGTTACCCTGGCCAATGGCACGCCTGTGGTGCAAATGGACCTGAATGGCAAGACGCTGCCCTTCGTGCTCGACACGGGTGCAAGCACCAGCCTGCACCTGACGCCGGAGGTCGCAGAATCGCTGCCGGGGCTTGCCTACACGGGCCGGCAGCGCAAAAGCATCGACCTGGCGGGCAAGATTCATGCATCGGACGAATTCCTCGTTCCTGCGCTGACCGTCAACGGCTTGCCATTCGCGGCCATGCAAGGCGTCATTCTGACGCCCTGGGGCCTGTTGCTGGGCAAGCAAAAGGGCTTGCCGGCAAATATGTCCGTGCTGGGATTGAATTTCTTTGCTGACAAGCGGGTCGTGCTCGATCTGCCCGCCGGCACCCTGCAGATCAGCGCCGGCAATGGCGCCGCGCCACCTGCCGGATGGCTGGCCATGCCATATGAGCGCATCGATGAAGGCCTGCTGCTGCATCTGGCCGACGGCAAGAAAACCTATCGCCTGGTACTCGATACGGCTGCCTCCGTCTCTATCATCAAGAGTTCGGCAGCTGAAGCAGCTTCGCACGTGGAAAAATGCGCATTCAAGCTGGGTCCAGGTCGCCCCTGCCGCACGATCACACTGTCGCTGCCGGGCGGCAAGAGTATCTCGCCCCTGTTGATGGCATTGCCAGATGAATTCAAGGCAGATGGCATATTAGGCACGGATTTCTTCCAGCAAATGCCGGTGCTGTTCGACCTGCAGCATCAAATGCTGTATTTGCGCCCGCCCGCGCCTGCTGCTTGACGCCTATGTCCGCACACAACAGCAGCACCGCCTTCTGGCGCGACCCGTTTCTGCCCCACGTGGAGAGCCGGCACGCCTGCCACAGCCGGGCGTGCTACAAGCCGCACAGCCATCCCACGTTTTCGATTGGCGCCGTCGACGCTGGCGGCAGCATCTTTACGGGCAGCAAAGACGGCAAGGTCGCCCTCGGCAATGGCAGCCTGGTGCTGGTGCCGGCCGGCTGCGTGCATGCCTGCAATCCCCTGCCTGACGCCTTCTGGAGCTACCAGATGCTGCACCTCGATGCGCAATGGCTGCAAGCACACGCGCCGGCGCTCGATGGCGACACGGCGACGGTGTTACACTGCCCGCGGCTGTACGCCCAGTTTTGCGCCATGAATACGCTGCTGTTTTCAAGCGCCGGCGCGGCGGAGAAGGATGCGGCGCTGCTGGCGTTCCTGGGCGCTTGCGCCGATACCCGTGCAGACCTGCTGCCATCGGAACGCAAGCCGGTGCCGCTGCAGCTGGCGCCCGTGCTCGAAACGCTGCAGGCGCGGCCTTCGGCCAGCCTGCCGCAGTTGGCGCAAGCGGCGGGCCTGAGCCCTTATCAATTGATCCGCGCTTTTCGCGCCGCCACGGGCATGACGCCGCATGCCTACCAGCTAAATATGCACGTCAACCGCGCGCGCAGCCGCTTGCAGGCAGGGACGGCTTTGGCGCAGCTGGCGCATGAACTGGGTTTTGCCGACCAGAGCCATCTGCAGCGTGTCTTCAAGGCGCATGCGGGCATCACGCCGGGGCGCTATCGCCGCCAGGACAGCTGAAGCGCCTGCAATTTTCTTCAATACAGGCTCTCGCCGGCGCCTGCATACTCGCGCATCGCCATTGCCGGAGCCGAACTCCATGCACGATTTCTTCTTCATCGCCGCCGCCCACTTTCTTTCCCTGCTGTCGCCCGGTCCCGATTTTTTCCTGATCGCGCGCACTTCGCTGGCCCACGGCTGGCGCGGCGCCGCCGGCACGTGCGTGGGCATTACTGCGGCAAATGCGGTATTTATCGCGGCGGCGTTTGGGGGTCTATCGGTGCTGCAGGCGGGCAGTACGGCATTCATGGTGGTGCGCCTGGCAGGATGCGCCTATCTGCTGTACCTGGGCTGGCTGTTCTTGCGCCATGCGGGCAAGAGCAGCCTGGATGCAAAGCCCGCCGCAGGCAAGGCGCGCTGGCGCGGCGGTGTCGTGATGGGATTTGTCTCCGCCATCCTGAACCCGAAGAATGCGCTGTTCTATGTCAGTCTGGCCACCGTGCTGGCCGGCAGGCAGACGAGTCCCGCTGCGATGGTGGCGTATGGCGCATGGATGGTATTTGCCGTGCTGGCGTGGGATATGGCGGTGGCGCTGGCTATCGGCAGCAGCGCCCTGCGGCAGCGCTTTGCGCGCGCGCTGCCGTCGCTGGAACGGCTGTCGGGCGCGATGCTGATCGTGCTGGCACTGGTGCTGCTGGTTCAGGCTGGCAGCGGGTCCAGGTAAAACACGGCATACACTTTCAGCGGTGACGTTTCCGTCGCCTTTTCCGAGCGCACGACGGAGCAATCGTCGGCGGCCAGGCTGCGCCAGTTCTGGATGCCGGCCTTGGCGAACATGGCGTGCGCGGGAGCATTCGCGGCCAGGTCGAGTACCAGGCAGGCGTTGCGAGGGCCGGCGCCGTAGTTGACGGCACGGATCTCGATGCCGAAAGTCGTCATCCAGGGTTCCCACAAGCCTTTTTCCTTGCCGGCGGCCATGCGGTCGAGCATGTCGCCGAAGCTCAGGCCCTTCTTGACGGTACTGCGCAGGGCAGCCAGCGACGGTGCCAGGCGTGGATCAGGCTGCTTGTTGCCGGCGCGGATCTCGGCGATCGCTTTCAACTCCTTGATGATGGCTGCATCGCGCTCCGTGTAATCGCGCATGCGCGCGTAAAACTCGGCATCGAGGAAAGGATTGACGGTCAGCTTGGCGACGCCCTCTTCGCGGCGTTTGGGGGAAGGCGTGTTGGTTTTGGTCATGGCGATGAGGGCAAGGAAATCAAGGAGGGCCGCCAGTGTACCACCTTGCGGCTCTGCCGCCACCTCAAACTCTGGGCGCTGCCGTCGATTCGCGCACCACCAGCTCCGGTTTCAGGCGCACGTCGAGCACCGCGGAATCGGGCGAGGCGATGGTTTGCAGGATCAGCCGGGCCGCTTCCGTGCCGATGCCGTGGTGGCGGATGCGGATGGTGGTCAGGGGCGGACGGATCATGTCCATGTACGGCATGTCGTTGTGGCCCACCACGGAGATATCCTCGGGGCAGTTCAAGCCCAGTTCGCGGATGGCATCGTAGCAGCCGATGGCCACCAGGTCGCTGCCGGTCACCACGGCTGTCGTCTGCGGCGACTGGCGCAGCAGCGCCAGCAGGGCGGCCTTGCCGCATTCGCGCGAATAGCCGCTGCTTTCAAAGACAAACGCCTGCGAAGGATCGAGTTCGCTGGCCTGGATGGCGGCCAGGAAACCGAGGCGGCGCACATGGCCCGTGGAGAGATTTTCCGGTCCCGCAATGTGCGCGATATGGCGGTGACCCAGCGCCAGCAAGTGCTCGACGGCGAGGCGCATGCCCACCACGTCATCGCTGACGACGCAGGAAGCGACGCCCGTCTCGTCGCTGCGGTTGACGGTGACGACAGGCACATTCTGATCGATACACATCTTGATGACGGGATCGTGGCGCCGTGCGGTAGCCAAAATCAGGCCATCGACTTGCTGCCCCAGCAGCCGGTTGATGACGAACAGCTGCTCTTCCTCGTCGGCGCCCACGTTGGCGACGATGGCCAGGTAGCCATGCTTGCGCAAGCCTTCTTCGATACCCAGCAGTATCGGGGGAAACACGGCATTGGTGATGTCGGGCAAGACCACGCCGATGATGCGCGACTTGCGCGTGACCAGGGTGGAGGCGGCGCGGTTGGGCCGGTAGCCGAGCCGGCCCGCTTCGGCCAGCACGCGCGCGGCCACCTCGGCGCTGACCATTTGCCGCGTTGCCGGATTCATCACGCGCGAGACGGTGGAAAAGTGCACGCCGCTGGCCCGCGCAACGTCGCTTAAAGTGGGGTTCTTGTTTGTCATGGGCTTCCCGGATCGCAATACGGTGATTTTATCGCAAAAAATGCCCCTGCCGTCAAAAACCGAGCAAACGCTTGCATTGAAATATTGCCGTTGTCCAAAGCGGTTTTGATACGCTTAAGTACAATCCAGCCTTGACAGCGTGCAAGCGCTTGCATAACATGGCCCGGATTGACCACTCGGGCCCTGTCTGCCCTTCCCAGAATTCATATGTCTACTTCCCACAGCAAGCACGCCGACCAGAATGGCGAAACTTTCAACCTGAAAGAAGCCGCCCTCGCCTATCACGCCGAACCCCGCGCAGGCAAGATTTCCGTCACGCCAACCAAACCGCTGGGCGACGCCCGCGCCCTGACCCTGGCGTACTCGCCGGGCGTGGCCTTCGCCTGCGAAGCGATCGTGGAAGATCCCCGCACGGCCGGCACCTACACGTCGCGCAGCAACCTGGTGGCCGTGATCACGAATGGCACGGCCGTGCTGGGCCTGGGCGACATCGGCCCGCTGGCCAGCAAACCGGTTATGGAAGGCAAAGCTTGCCTGTTCAAGCAATTTGCCGACGTCGATGTGTTCGACATCGAACTGGCCGAGAACGATCCCGACCTGTTCATCGATACCGTGGTGCGCATGGAGCCGACCTTCGGCGGCATCAACCTGGAAGACATCAAGGCGCCGGACTGCTTCTACATCGAACAGCAATTGCGCAAGCGCATGAACATTCCCGTCTTCCACGACGACCAGCATGGCACGGCCATCATCGTCGCAGCCGGCATCCTGAACGGCCTGGAACTGGTGGGCAAGGATATCGGCAATGTGAAAGTGGCCGTCTCGGGCGCCGGCGCGGCGTCGATCGCCTGCCTCGACCTGCTCGTCTCGCTGGGCCTGAACAAGTCGCTGCTGAAAGTATGCGATAGCCAGGGCGTGATCTACCCGGGCCGCGATGCCAGCATGGAAGAGAACAAGGCGCGCTACGCGAATGACACGAGCGACCGCGACCTGGCCGACGCCATGGTCGGCGCCGACATTTTCATCGGCGTTTCGAAGGGCGGCGTGGTCAGCGCGCAGATGGTCGAATCGATGGCCGCCAAGCCCCTGATCTTCGCCCTGGCCAATCCGCATCCGGAAATCGCCCCGGAAAAAGTCCATGCCGTGCGCGACGACGCCATCGTCGCCACGGGCCGCTCGGACTACCCGAACCAGATCAACAACGTGCTGTGCTTCCCGTACATCTTCCGTGGCGCGCTCGACGTGGGCGCCACTACCATCAACGAAGAGATGAAGCTGGCCTGCGTGCGCGCCATCGCCGCACTGGCCAAGGAACCATTGCCGGGCCACACCACCAGCGCGCTGACGCCGCTGCAACTGATTCCGTCGCCGTTCGACGAACGTCTGCGCAGCTGGGTCGCGCCCGCGGTGTCGCAAGCGGCCATCGCCACCGGCGTGGCCACCCGCGTGCCAGCAACTGCCTGATGCACTTGGCAAGGACTTCCTTGTATTAGCAAAATAACAGCAAGTTACCATTGCTTACAAAAAAACCATGGATGAAAACCATGGTTTTTTCATTTCTGCCCTTGAGGCAGCCTATTTAGTGATAAAAAATCACATTTCTCAGGGGCGTTTTTGCCACTGCCTTCGATTACAATGGCGCCTACTTTATGTTGCTACAGTTGCCAGAATGGCGACGACGTGCGTTACCAAGGATTTTCATGCTCGGCCTGACTTCTGTTTGTGTTTTTCTTTTTTTGGCATTGGCGTTGGCTGTCACCAGCGGATATTCATTCGGAGCCCTGACCCTTCTGCTTGCCAGCAGCTGGCTGCTATGGAAACGTCCGCGCCTGAACCTGCAACGCCGGGATTATCTGCTGCTGTGCACCCTGTTGTTATATTTCTGTGTTTTCACTGCCAACATGCTGTACCACGCAGATCCTACCCGCGAACTCGATATGCCATTGCGCGCGCTGCTGGCCACACCGGTACTACTCTTACTACTCACCTATCCACCTCGCGCCGCAGCGTGGTGGGGTGGCGTTGCCATCGGTGCCATCAGCGGTGCCGCTCTAGCTTCATGGCAAATCCTCGTACTGGAAATGTACCGCCCGCAAGCGGCGACCAGCAATGCCATTCACTATGGCAATGTCAGCGTACTGCTCGGCATGCTATCCCTGTGCGGCCTGGACTGGGTACGCACGCAGAGCCATCGCCTGGCATGGAGCATTCTATTGTTAGCCGGCGGACTGGCTGGCATCGTGGGATCCATCATCAGCGTCAGCCGTGGCGGTTGGCTAGTACTTCCCGTCTGTAGCTGTCTTTTCCTGTACCACTACTCAAAAGGCCGCGGAGCACGCTACGTGGCCGCCTTGCTAAGTACACTCCTGGTGGTGTCTGCACTGGCCTATATACTTCCGAACTCCCGCGTATCTGAACGCATAGCAATAGCGGTCAATGAAATAGAACAGTACCAAAACAGCGACACGGTGACCACATCCATCGGCCAACGTATGGAAATGTGGCGCACCGCATGGGCCATGGCGGATGACAATATCTGGTTAGGCATGGGGCGCAGCGGTTATCTGACAGCAAAGCAACAGTTAGCTGACGAAGGCAAATTGAATGCGGTTGTTAAAAACTATACCAATGCCCACAACGACTACCTCGATGCGCTGGTCAAGCGCGGCATTATCGGTGTCCTGGCCTTGCTGGCACTCTTCCTCGTTCCATTTTTCCTGTTTGCCCGCGCCCTGCGCCACAGTGCCCCTGCAGCCCAGCCATATGCGCTGGCAGGCGTGGTACTGTGCACCTGTTATATGATTTTTGGCCTGACGACAAGCTCGCTCACCTTGAACATCGGCATCATCATGCTGGTCTTCCCGATGGTGATACTGTGGGCCATGCTGCGCCAGCAAGAACGCATTGCCTGAGCTTGTTTTTCGCCTGACCGTTTTTGCTGTCCCTGCAAGGAACCATACCGATGCTCACGCCCGACCTGAAGCGCCTGACCGCACTGCACGCGCCCTATAAGAAACATCTGGCCCTGGCCCTGCTGGCGATGGTCGTCACGGCCGCCACGGAACCGCTGCTGCCGTATGCGCTCAAGCTGCTGCTCGACAATGGTTTTGGTGGCAAGGTGAATTTTTCATTCTGGCTGGTGCCGCTGATCGTCATCGGCATCTTTGCCATGCGCGGCGCATCGACCTTTGCCAGCAGCTACCTGATGAGCTATGTCTCCACGCGCATCCTCAACGAATTGCGGCGCAGGATGTTTGCCAGCATGCTGAACTTGCCCATCGACTTCTACAACACGCATACGGTGGGCAAAGTCATCAACTCCATCATGTTCGAAGTGCAGCAGATCATTGAAATGGTGACCAAGGTGTTTACCTCGATCGTGCGCTCCTCGCTGACCGTGCTGGGACTGCTGGCCTGGCTGCTGTACCTGAACTGGGTACTGACCCTGGTCACCCTGGTGCTACTGCCTTTGCTGACCATCGTCGTGCGCACCACGGGCAAGCGCCTGAAAAAACTCAACCGCGACTCGCTGGCCGTCAATGCCGAGCTGACCCAGGTCATCGAGGAAACCACGCGCGCGCAACAAGTGATCAAGATCTTCGGCGGCCAGGACTACGAAAAGGCGCGCTTCGAAGAGCGCGCCGAACAATTGCGCCGCTACAGCATGCGCATGACGACGACCTTTTCCGCCACCGTACCCATCACACAGGTGATCACGGCCGCCGCCGTGGCCCTGGTCATCGTGATGGCCCTGCTTCAGTCGGAACAGGGGCAAATCACGGTCGGTGGTTTTGTTTCCTTCATCACGGCCATGCTGATGCTGCTGACGCCCTTGAAGCAACTGGCCGAAGTCAACGGTCCCCTGCAGCGCGGCATGGCCGCCGCCGAGGAAGTCTTCCAGCTGATCGACAAGACACCGGAACGCACGGGCGGCAAGCCGCTCGCCGGCCGCAGCAAAGGCCGCATCGAATTCAAGGACGTGCGCTTTGCCTACCCCGGGCACCAGGAACCGGCATTGCGACACATCGATCTGAGCATCGCGCCAGGACAAACGGTCGCCTTTGTCGGCATGTCCGGTGGCGGCAAATCGACCCTGGTCAGCCTGCTGCCCGGCTTTTACTCGGCCAGCAGTGGCGAAATCTTGCTCGATGGGCAGAATATCGATGCCATCGCCCTGACGAGCCTGCGCAGCCAGATCGCCATGGTCAGTCAGCAGGTGGTGTTGTTCGACGATACCCTGGCCGCCAATATCGCGTATGGCGATGCATCCCCTGACCGGCAGCGCGTCGAAGCGGCCGCCGCCGCCGCCTTCCTGTCTGACGTCATCGATGGCTTGCCCGACGGCCTGGAAACGCGCCTGGGCGACAACGGCTCGCGCCTGTCCGGTGGCCAGCGCCAGCGCGTGGCTATCGCCCGCGCGATTTACAAGGATGCGCCCATCCTGATTCTCGATGAAGCCACCTCGGCACTGGATACGGAAGCGGAACGGGCCGTACAAGCGGCACTGGAGCACCTGATGCAAGGTAAAACTACCTTGGTTATTGCTCATAGGCTATCAACAATTGAACGTGCGGACCGTATCGTGGTATTGTCACATGGGAAAATAATGGAAACCGGCAATCACCAGCAATTATTGGATGCCAACGGCGCGTATGCCAATCTGCATCGCCTGCAATTTTCCCAGCAAGTGGTTTGACACCATCGAATGAATACCTGAAATCGTACTGATACATGACGCCTTTGATTCCCGCCGAACTTCTACAAAAGTCGGACAAAATTCTGTTCATCGCCCATCTGGCGCTGGGAGACTTTACCTACCTGCAAAACGGTTTCCGCGCTTTTGCCGCGGCCTATCCCCACATCCAGATCCACCTGTGGGTCGATGAGGTGCGGCGCACGTCCGACGCCAGGCAATGGGAAGGCTTGCGCACCTATTCGCTGTACGACTGGGTAGAGGAGTCGGGCCTGTTCGCCAAGGTGTACCGCAAGACTTACAGCCCGGTGCTGTACGAAGAGTCACTGCGCGAAGCCAAAGCGGAACACTATCCTGTCGTCGTGTCACTGGCCCATGTACGGCCACAGCAGTACGCCGACCTTGCCCGCGCGATCAGCCCGAACGGGCTGGTGATCGGTACGCGCAAGCCATTCAGCCCCTTACGCCCCTGGCATTACCTGGCCTACCGCAAGATCGATGCCGTACTGGCGTCGTATGCGGGTCAGGATGCGGGCGAGCACCATATCAGCAGCGTGTATGCAGACTGGTTCCATCAATTGACGGGACTCAATATTCCCGTGGCAGAACGCTATCCCTTCGTGCACATTCCCGAGCTCGCGTTGCAACAGGCGCAGGAACAGCTGAGCGCCTGGGGCTTTGCCCCGCGCCAGGGTCCGCTCGTACTTCTGAACCCGTTTGCCAAATCGCACAAGCGCAGCTGGCCGCTGGAGCGAATTGCCGAGCTGATTGCACGCATGCAGACGATGCCCGAATGGCAGAACGCCTGCTTCCTGATCAATGCCATGCCGCAGGAACTGGCCAAAGTGAATGCCGTGGTGCAGGCGCACAACTTGCCGCGCACGCAGGCCTTCAGTGCCATCGACAACTTTTTCCAGCTGCCGGCCATGCTGGCGCAATGCGACCTGATTATCTCGGTGGAAACGTCGATCATGCACCTGGCGAACGCCGTGCATGTGCCCGTGCTTGCATTGATGCGCAAGAAAAATCCCGAATGGGCCCCGTTCGACAGCGCCAACAGCACCGTCATCACGGTGGCGCGGCGCAGCGACTGGGTCAAGGCGATTTCAGTCGATCAGGTATTGAAAACCATCGTCTAGAGAATCGTTAACGGTTAGCCGGTGCCCAGCATGCTGATGCGCACCAGGTCGGCCACATTATCGACCCCAAGCTTGTCCATCAGACGCGCCTTATGCACTTCCACCGTGCGCACGGAAATACCCAGCAGCGGTGCGATATCGCGGTTGTGCTGGCCCGTCACCACCAGATGCATCACTTCCCGCTCGCGCGGCGTCAAGGCGCGCAGCAAGACTTGCCCCTCCACCTGGCGCAGCAACTGGCCGCGCGCATGCGCCTCGCGCGAAAACGCTTCATCGATGGCCGCCAGCAACTTGTCGTGGTCAAATGGTTTTTCCAGGAAATCGCTGGCCTGTGCCTTGAACGCCTGGCGTGCCAGAGCGACATCGCCGTGCCCCGTGATAATAATGACGGGCAACATGCACTCAAGCTCGAGCAAGCGGCGCTGCAGGCTCAGGCCATCCATGCCCGACATGCGGATATCGATCAGCAGACAGCCGGCCCACTCGGGCCGCCAGCTGTGCAGGAAATCCTCACCGCAGGAAAACAGGGCCGTGCGATAGCCGCGTATGCCCAACAGCAAACCCAGCGCATCGCGCACGGCGGGATCGTCGTCCACGATAAACACCGTCAAATTACTTGTCACCATGCTCTCCTGTAGCGGCCGCACTGGCGCGCGCCAGGGGCAGGATAAAACGAAAAATACCATGCCTGCCCACTTCGGCCCATAGCTGGCCGCCATGCGCTTCGACTATGCTGCGGCTGAGCACCAGCCCCAGCCCCAGGCCGCTGGCCTTGGTCGAGACAAACGGTTCGAACAGGCGTGCCGCCAGGCTATTGGAAATGCCGGGGCCGCTATCTTCCACGGACAGGCGCAGCCGCCCGCCCTCGAGCCGCTCGGCCGACAGCGTGATGCGGCGCTGGCCACGCGGCTGGCCCATCACCGCATCCTGCGCATTGGCCAGCAAGTTACGCAGTACCAGCTCGATTTGCAGGCGATCGGCGTTGACGGCCAGCGGCGACGGTGGCGTCAGCACCAGCTCGATACCATGCTCGTGGAACAGCGGCGTGAACTGGCGTGCCATGCCTTCGATCAAGGCGCTCGCTTCCACCGCTTCGAGCTGCATCGCGCCCGTGCGGAAAAAGTCGCGCAAGCGCCGCACCACATCCGCGGCGCGTCCCGATTCGACGATCATATGCCCCACTGCGCACTGTAGCAAAGCCCCCGTCTCTCCCCGTTCCAGCAGGTATTGACACGCCTTGCCATAGGTCGACAAGGCTGTCAGCGGCTGGTTCAGCTCATGGGCAAGCGCGGCCGCCATCTCGCCGGCGGCCGCCAGGCGCATCGTGTGCTTCAGTTCGTCGGTCACCTGGCGCATTTCATCGACGACGATGCCGATAAAAAATCCCACCAACGCCAGCACGGCATCGAGTAGTTGCAATTCATAAAACTGGATATCGACCGCATGCGTCCATTTCACCAGGGCAATGATGCACAACTGCAATACAAACACGGCCAGCATGGCACCATGCAAACCCTGGCGCGAGGCGGCCCAGATCACGGGGAGAAACAGGAAATAGAAATGTTTGTATTCGGAACGCACGATAGAGCCGAAGAGGCTCCACAGCACGAAGCTGGCCAGGACCAGATACGCCAGGGTTTCCCAGCGCCAGACGGCAGCACGCAGGCGCTCCCGCCCACGCTCGCTGAACAGCACCCAGATCAGCGGCATCGACACCAGCATGCCTACCGTGTCACCGATGCCGAAACGCCATACTGCCGTCCCCCATTCGCCGGCCGGGATGCGACCCGTCAGCGACAGCAAAGAAATATAGCCGAGCGCATTGAGCACGGTGCCCAACAGCACGACGGCGACCCAGGTGCCCAGGCGACGCCGGTTATCGAAGATATCGCTGCTGCTGAAACTGCGACGCAAGACTGCGCCGATAGCACCATAACCGAGCACCAGCCAGGCCGAACAGAGCAAGGTCAGGGGCAAACCTGCCGGCATGCCGCGCACCAGCACCTCGCCAGCCAGCAAGGCGATGAACCACGGCAGCGCCGCCTTGCGGCCGTGGATCAACCAAAATACCAGGCCCAGCGCGGGATCGGGATTCCAGGGGGTGATGTTCAGCCCGTACATCGGGTCGATATAGGTCGCCCAGTCAAACAGCAGATACAGGCAGACAAAGGCGGGATACGGCAGGTAGCGGGACAGGAGTTGGCGCATAACGGTGTTTTTTAACTGTACCGCATTATGCATCGCAAGCGTGCGCCACGCCATGCTATCTTGCGTTATATGCACATGAAATAATTTCCATGCAATATCGCAAACCACACCTGCGCAGTCAGGCCTCGGCCAACGGCAAGCGCACCTCCACCAGCAAGCCCAGGCCGCCGTTGCCGCTGTGCAACTGAATCGTGCCGCCATGCTGGCGCACGACGGAAGCGACGATGGACAAACCCAGGCCACTGCCCGGCTGCGCCTGCTGCGGCGCGCGGAAAAAGCGGTCGAACACGCGCGCATACAGCGCCGGCGCGATGCCCGGTCCCTGATCGGCCACATGCAACACGGCCTGGCCCCGCTCCGCATGCAGCGACACCGTCACGCTGCTGCCGCGCGGGCTGTACTTGATGGCGTTTTCCACCAGGTTGTCGATCAGCGACACCAGGCTCTCGCGCTGCCCGGGCACGCTAAGCGAGACGCTGGCTTGCAACTCGAGCTCGATATCGCCCGCCTGGGCCAGGCCGGACAGGGCCGCCAGCCGGTCTTGCAGCAAGGTATCGAGCGCCTGGCGCCGCGGCAGCTCGCCAGCACCGGCCTGCACTTCGCTGCGTGTCAGCTGCAGCAGTTGGCCCACCAGGCGCGCGGCACGGTTGCCACTGTTCAAGATACCGTCCAGCAGCTCTTGCTGGCGTGCGTCATGCGCCTGCCCCTGCAAGGCCTCGACATTCACGCGCATGGCCGCCAGCGGCGTGCGCAGCTCATGCGTGGCGTCGGCGATGAAGCTGCGTTCACGCGCGGCACTGGCATCGACTCGCTGCAGCAGGGCGTTGATATTGTCGACCAGTCCCGCCAGTTCGCCATGCGGCGGCTTGAACGCCAGCGGACGCAAATCCTGCGGCCCGCGCGCCGCGACCTCCTGCGCCACCTTGCGCCACGGACGCATCGCAAGGCGGATCGACAGCCAGGCCGGCACCAGCAAGAACGGCAGGCTGATCAGCAGCGGCAGCAGGTAATAGCCATGTGAATTGATCGTGATGAAAAACTGCCAGGGGCCGCCCACTTCCAGCACCGTCACGCGCGTGGACCCCTCGGTCAGGCTGCGGCTGCGCCAGGCCTGTCCCTTGATATAGATCACTTCCATCTGCTCGGGGCCAGCGCTGCGGATACCGCTGGGCGCTGCGGGAGACTTGTAGACCAGCGTGCCCTCGCGCCAGACCAGGATGCGTGGCGCCAGCTCCGGCACTTTCCCCATTTCAAACTCTTCGCGCAAGGCTTCGTCGATCGCGCGCAAGCTTTGCTCCTGTCGCTGTGGCTGCTCGGCCAGGTTATCGGCCACGCTGATAATGGCGTGCAAGACGCCACGGCCCACATTGCTCGCTTCGCCCGTGCCCTCGATCAGCACATACGCGACCGCCAGGCTCCACAGCACGGTCAGCATCAGCATTTGTGCCAGCATCAGGCGGCGCACCAGGGTAGGCCGGCGCAGCATGGTCCAGAAACGCCCCATCATGCGCCGGCACCCGGCGCGGTGGATGTTTCGCCTTGCTGGTCGATGACATAGCCAACGCCGCGCACGGTACGGATATAGCCTTCGCCTATCTTGCGGCGCAGGTTCCCCATATGCACATCCAGGGTATTGCTGGCATTGGCCAACCCGCCGGGCAGGATATGTTCCTCCAGCACGCGGCGCGTGATGACGCGGTTGGCGCGCATCAGCAAGGTCTTCAGCAAGGCATATTCACTGGCGGTGAGCTCCACCGGACGGCCGTGCACGCTGACACGGCGCGTGGGCACCTGCAGCAGCAGGCCGCGCAACTCGATGGTATCGCCATCGAAGCCATAGCTGCGGCGCGCCAGGGCACGCACGCGCGACAGCAGCTCGGCCAGCACGAAGGGCTTCACCAGGTAATCGTCGGCGCCGCCGTCCAGGCCCCGCAAGCGCTGTTCCAGCGTGTCGCGGGCACTGAGGATCAGCACCGGCAAGCGGGCCGCGCGCAGCCGCGCCAGCAAATCGAGGCCATCGCCGTCCGGCAAGCCCAGGTCCAGCAGCACCAGCTCGCAACTGTCGTGCTCGATGCTGCGCGCCGCATCCTCCAGGCTGCGCACCCAGACCACTTGCATGCCCTGGTCGCGCAAGGCGATCCGCACGCCATTGCCCAGGTCCATATCGTCTTCAATCAGCAGTATCTTCATGGTGAGTATTAAACCATCACAAGCTGAAGAATGGGTAAAGACGCGCTCTTCATGCAATCTTAATAAAAGGCTCATTTTTCCTTCATGGCACAAGCCGATACTAGCCGCAGTCAATCGAGCCACTCCGGACTCGGTTCTCCACCTGACGGAACACTCTATGCACGCACCCACAACCCTGCTGACCTCGCTGGCACTCGCCAGCGGCATGATCCTCAACCCGCTGGCCGCTGCAGCAGCCGAACCGCCAGCGGAAAATGTCTTCACCATAGGCGGCGGTGTCGCCGCCGTGTCCAGCTATTCCGGTGCCGACAAGCTGTCGGCCTCGCCGCTGATCATCCTCGATTACGCCATGGCCAATGGCCTGTTCATCAGCACGTCGCGCGGTATCGGCTATGGCGGCCAGGCTGGCCCACTCAGCTATAGCGCCGCACTGGGCTACCGCGGCAATCGCGAAGACCACAAGCGCACGGGTGCCAACGGTTTTGGCGGCAGCGATTACCTGAAGGGCATGGGTGAAGTCAAGGGCAACGCCAGCGCCCTGCTGAGCGCGGGTTATTCTCCATTGCCGGGCCTGTCGCTGAGCGTGTCGAGCGACATTCCCCTGTCGAATCGCGAAAATGGCGCGAAGGTGCATTTCGGCGCGACAGGCCAGATCTACGGCCGCGCCGATGCCAAGGGAATGCAGCAAGACAGCGTGAGCATCGGCGGCCAGCTGGGCTGGGGCGAACGCAAGTACGTGCAGGCCATGTATGGCGTGACGGCCACCCAGGCCGCGAATACTTCGTTCAAACAATACACGCCCAAGGGCGGTTTCTATGAAGCGCAGGCCACCGTCAACTGGGAGCACCGATTCGATGCACGCTGGGGTATGAATACCCTGGTCGGCGTCGAGCACCGCATGGGCGACGCAGCCAAGAGCCCCATCGTGCAGCGCAAGACATCCCCGATCGGCGCCGTGTATGTCACCTACCGCTATTAAAACAGGGGTGACATAAGGGGAAGCCGTACGCTGTTTCGCCAATTTACAGGGCGGGATGGCATGGATAAGATGACATGGTTTTCTGACTAGACCATCGCTTACATGCATGCATCGCGCCTTGCCCCGCAACCCCAGCGCGCCCAGGATAGCGCCGAGGGCGAAGGTGCGGGCGGCAAGCCGAGCCAGGATACCCTGCTGCTGCTCTTGCCCGTCAAACGCGCCAGCGACATCATCTACGGTGCGCGCTACGCCAGGCGCTTGCAGGAATGGGGCATCAAGGTTCGCGTCAGCCTGCTGCACGTGACGCCGGCGCTGCCGTACCAGGCCGATGGCTTGCCCCGGCACAGCGCCAGCGACTGGCATGCGCTGGACCTGGCTACGCAGCAGATGATGCACGAGGCGGGACTTTACCTGAGCCGTTCTCATCTCGCCTTCAGCACCCATATTTTTGCCGGCGAGCTGCTTTTCACGATACTCGACACGGCTGAACTGCTGGGTTGCCACGAAGTTATCTTGCCCGCGCACAGGCACAGCAGCTGGCCCCGCCATTTTTCGGGCGGACTGGCCGCCAGACTGGCGCGCGGCACCCGCAGCACCACCATCTTGCTGGCAAACCACGAGGGCGTCAGCAGCCCGGTACCCGTCTGAGCCAATACGGCTTGGACGTTCTCTCTTTATCATGGACATGCGCACGATGATGCCAACTATTACCCTGTCTGACGGCTTGATGGCGATGCCGAACGGCATGCGCCGATGGCGCGAAATGTTCAAGCTGCATCTGCGCGCCCGCGTGCAACAGCGCCAAACCCGGCTATGGCTACAACTGCTGAACTCGCATCCGGTCTTTCATGATCTGGTACAAGCCTATCCGCACATGATCCACAAGGTCTATCGGCCGTATGTAACCCTTACGCTGAATTGCCGCCAGCGCGTGGAATTGCTGATCGAGCACTACCACTTCATCTTGCAGCAAGGCTGGGGCAAGCTGATGAGCCAAGCGGCCCGCGGCCCCGTGCGCCTCGGCACGGTGCAGGGAAAATCGGGCACGCCCTACCATCTGCAACTGTGTTCGCTGCACCCCATGGATCGCGAAGGCGAGATGGTGCTGCAACTGATGCATGACGACGATGTACTCTATTCGATCGCCTTCTCTTTCTTCGGTTGCCCCCTGCGCGCCACCCTGGGCGTGAGCGTTGGCTGCGTGCAAGGCCCGAAGGGCCAGGATAGCGCACACCGCGTGCGTGAAGCAACGCGCGACCTGCACGGCATGCGTCCCAAGACGCTGATGGTGCGCCTGATACGGCAGTTGGGACACGAACACGGCTGCCGCAAGATGCTACTTGTCGGCAATATCAACCGCGCCGTGCACCACTCCGCCAAGAAAGGCCGTTTGTTCGCAGACTACAATGCGTTATGGCAAGAACTGGGAGCGCAAGCGCGCCAGGATGGTGATTTTGAGTTGGCCTGCGAAAATCTGCCCTTGCCGGCACTGGAAGACATTCCATCGAAAAAGCGCTCGGAAGCACGCAAACGCCACGAACTGACACTGGCCATGATCGCCAGCCTGCGTAGCGGTCTCGACGCCCATCGCAGCACGGTGCAGGTCGCCACGACAAGCGCTGCGGCAGCCGCCAACGATGTACGACAATCAGCCGGCCTCGACGACGACGACGACGACTACATATCCGCAACCGCCTGAGCAATCCCGACCACCGCAAGACGCCCCACCCCCGCGTCGTTGCTCGCCGTCACTTGCCACACCGCCTTCCCTCTTGCGCCACACGCTACAACCCATGCGCGGCACAATCCTGTTACGCTAGCGCTATCGGTATGCACTGCGGTGCGCCGGTTCCCCCAACGTTTACTAGGAGGCATTCATGCGCGTAGACATCTACCGCCGGGCCGAGCACGACGGCATTTTTTCCTACCTCGCCGTGCCGGAAGGAAAGCTCATTCCTGAAGAAGTGACCAATACCGACTGGCAACTCGAAGTACGCGCCAGCGAAGTGGCCGACGATGCCGAGATCTTGCCCGACTACCATATCGAACAGCCGCACCAGCAGATCGCCGCCAAGGGTTACGCGATCACGGGCCTGAAAGACATGTAAACGAAAAAAGCCAAACCAGCATGTCTGCGGTTTGGCTTTGTTGTATGCGCCGGGCAGTACCGGTCAGTATTCGACTGCCACCTCTTGCGCACCCAGCATTTGCTCCAGTGCCATCTGCAATTCATCCGATGGTGCCACTTTCCACTCGTCCCCAAACTGCAGCACGCAACTGACGCCTTGCGGGCTGACCCGCGCAGCGATCGGCAAGCCCGTCTCGGCCCGGTGCGGCATGATCACGTCACGGATGCGCTTGGCGTCCAGGGTGGCCGGCAAGGTCAGGCCCAGCTGGCGGCCATACTGCACGCGCGCGGCGATGATGTCGAAGGCGCTCTCGGCCGTGATGCGCAAGCCGCCCGAAAAACGGTCTTCCGACACCTTGCCCACGACGGCGAGGAATTCATCTTCCTTGAAGATTTTCCGGTTGGCGTCGAACAGTTCGCCATACACCGTCACTTCCACCGTACCGCTCTTGTCGTCCAGGGTGACGATGAGGATCTTGCCGCGCTGCGTCATCTGCGTGCGCAAACCCGTGATAACGCCGGCCATCATGCGCGGTTCGCGCGACGGCGACAATTCAGACAATTTTGTGCGCGCGAAACGGCGCGCCTCGGGCGCATACGAATCGAACAAATGGCCGGACAGATAGAAGCCCAGCGCAATCTTTTCTTCCGTCAGGCGCTGCTTATCGGTCCACACGGGCACCTTGACGTACTCGGGCGGCGCCACCATGTCGCTGTCGTCGCCACCGAACAGGCTCACCTGGTTGGCCGCCTTGGCGGCCTGGTCCGCGCATTCCATGGCGAACGCCACGGACGCGAGCAGGATGGCGCGGTCGACCTTCAGGCAGTCGAAGGCACCGCTGCGTATCAGGGACTCGATGGTGCGGCGGTTGATTTGCTTTTTATCCACGCGCTTGCAGAAGTCGAACAGGCTGGTGAAGGGTCCACCGGCTTCGCGCGCGGCAATGATCGCTTCGATGGCGTTCTGGCCCGAGCCCTTGACGGCGCCCAGGCCATAGCGGATCTGCGTGACTTTCTTGCCGCTCACGGACGGCGCTGCGCCGCTCGGCGTGAAGCGGTAATCGGATTCGTTGATATCCGGCGGCAACAAGGTCAGCTTGCAGATTTCCAGCGAGTCTTCCACCAGGATCTTGATCTTGTCCGTGTCGTCCATGGCCAGCGACAAGTTGGCAGCCATGAAGGCGGCCGTGTGGTGCGCTTTCAAATACGCCGTGTGGTACGACAGCAAGGCGTAGGCGGCGGCGTGCGATTTATTGAAACCGTAACCGGCGAACTTTTCCATCAAGTCGAAGATCTCGTCGGCCTTTTCCGCCGTCAAGCCGTCTTTCGCCGCCCCCGCGCGGAAGATCTCGCGGTGCTCGGCCATTTCTTCGGCCTTCTTTTTACCCATGGCGCGGCGCAGCATGTCGGCGCCGCCCAGCGAGTAGCCGCCGACGATCTGCGCCATCTGCATCACCTGCTCCTGATACACCATGATGCCGTAGGTTTCGGACAGAATCGATTCCGTGCGCGGATCGGGATAATCGAAACGTTCACCGTGCTTGCGCTTGCAAAAGTCGGGAATCAGGTCCATCGGGCCCGGACGGTACAGGGCCACGAGCGCGATAATGTCTTCGAAACGGTCGGGACGCGCGTCTTTCAGCATGCCCTGCATGCCGCGCGACTCAAGCTGGAACACGGCCACGGTCTTGGCCTTGGTCAACAGGTCGTAGGACGGCTTGTCGTTCAGCGGCAAGGTGGCCAGGTCAAAATTCGCCTGCGCGGGATCGAGCTGCTTGATGTAGCGCACGGCGCGGTCGAGAATCGTCAGCGTGGTCAAGCCCAAAAAGTCGAACTTCACCAGGCCGACAGCTTCCACGTCATCCTTGTCGTACTGCGAGACGACGCCCGAGTCGCCGCCCTGCGTGTACAGCGGGCAGAAATCCGTCAGCTTGCCCGGGGCGATCAGCACGCCCCCCGCGTGCATGCCGATATTGCGCGTGATGCCTTCGACCTGTTGCGCCAGATCCAGCAGCTGCTTGACCTCTTCCTCGTTTTCCAGGCGCTCCTTGAGCAACGGCTCTTCCTCGATGGCGTCGGCGATCGACACGGGTTTGCCCGGCTTGAACGGGATCAGCTTGGAAATACCGTCGCAGAAGTTGTAGCCGAAGTCCATCACACGGCCCACGTCGCGGATCGCGCCCTTGGCCGCCATGGTACCGAAGGTGGCGATCTGCGAGACCGCCTCCTTGCCATACAGATCCTTGACGTGCTGAATGACGCGGTCGCGCCCTTCCTGGCAAAAGTCAATATCGAAGTCGGGCATCGAGACGCGTTCGGGATTCAGAAAACGCTCGAACAGCAGGTTGTATTGCAATGGGTCCAGATCGGTAATCAGCAGCGAATACGCTACCAGCGAACCGGCACCCGAACCGCGGCCAGGCCCGACGGGCACGCCGTTTTCCTTGGCCCACTGGATAAACTCGGCCACTATGAGGAAGTAGCCGGGAAATTTCATGTTGCAAATCGTATCTGTCTCAAACTTCAGCCGCGATTCGTAGCGCGGACGCTCCTTTTCGCGCCGTTCCGGGTCCGGATACAGCTGGATCAAACGCTTTTCCAGGCCGGCCTGCGATTCGGCGACGAGGAACTGGTCGATCGTCATGCCGGGCGGCGTGGGGAAGTTCGGCAGTTGCGGCTTGCCCAGGACTAACGTCAAATTACAGCGCTTGGCGATTTCCACGGAATTGGCCAGCGCGGCGGGCAAGTCGGCGAACAGTGCCGCCATGTCTGCCTGCGACAGGAAGCGCTGGCTGTCATTGAAACGTTTCACCCGCTTGGCGTTGGCCAGCATTTCGCCTTCGGCGATACAGGTGCGGGCTTCGTGGGCAATAAATTCCTCAGGGGAAATGAATTGCACGGGATGCGTGGCAACAACAGGCAAACCCAGCTTGGCCGCCAGGGCCACCGCATGGCGTACCTGCGCTTCCTGATTGGCCTGGCCGCCGCGCTGGATTTCGACATAAAAATGCCCGGGGAAAATCTCGGCCCAGCGCTGCGCGTTGCGTTCGGCCAGGGCCAGGTTGCCATTCTCGATAGCGATGCCAACATCGCCGAAATGCGCGCCGGACAGGACGATCAAGCCATTCGCCCCGCTTTCGCCCGGGTACAGATCATAGGTATTCGTCGCCAGCGCCTGCAACCACTCGATGCGCAGCTCGGCGCGTCCCTTGTACTGGTTGGTCAGCCAGGCCATCGACAGCAGCTCGCACAGTTGCAGATAGCCCATGCGGTTCTTCGCCAGCAACAGCAAACGCGACGGCTTTTCGCGGTTGTCGTCATTCGTGATCCACACGTCGACGCCGACGATGGGCTTGATGCCCTTGCCGCGCGCTTCCTTGTAGAACTTGACCATGCCAAACAGGTTCGACAAGTCCGTGACGGCCAGCGCCACCTGCTTGTCCTTCGCCGCCGCCTTGACCACGTCGTCGATGCGCACCAGGCCATCGACGATCGAATACTCCGAGTGCACGCGCAAGTGGACGAAGGCAGGACCTTGCGGGGCTTGCGGTGAACCTGCCGGAGCACCGGCCTCTTGCATTACCATTTCCATCCTGTGTACCGTTTCGTGCAAAATTCAATGGGGTCTATTCTACCGCGTCGCGGGTGCGCACCGGGTATCCTGGCTGGCCCGTCGGGCTTATAATATCGGCTGTTCAGTCTAAGCCGATCGCCATCATGCAAGCCATCACCCCAGCAACACCCGCCATTTCCGCCGCCGTCAGCCCGCTGGCCGCCACGTTTGTCAACATCGCCGCGTATAAATTCATTACGCTAGCCGATACGGAAGCCATGCGCCCCTTGTATCAGGAGCAATGCCTGGCGCTGGAACTGAAGGGCACGATCCTGCTGACGCCGGAAGGCATCAATATGTTCCTGTCCGGCACGCGCGAGCATATCGATACCTTCCTCGCCTGGGTGCGCAGCGACGAGCGCCTGGCCGATCTGGAGTGGAAAGAAAGCTTATCGAATGAGCAATCGCACAAGCGCATGCTGGTCAAGCTGAAAAAAGAAATCATCACCATGCGCATGCCGTTGATCAAACCGGAACTGGGCCGCGCGCCATCCGTCGACGCGCATACGCTCAAGCGCTGGCTCGATGCCGGCGTCGATGATGCGGGAAAACCCGTGGTCATGATGGAAACCCGCAATGCCTTTGAAGTGGACGTGGGTACGTTCAACAACACGCTTGATTATCGTATCGACAAGTTTACGGAATTTCCGGCCGTGGCCGCCGCGCACAAGGACGAACTGGAAGGCAAGACCGTCGTCACCTTCTGCACGGGCGGCATCCGCTGCGAAAAGGCCGCCATCCACATGAAGGAAATCGGCTACGACAGCGTGTACCAGCTCGACGGCGGCATCTTGAAATATTTCGAGGAAGTGGGCGGCGAGCACTACACGGGCGACTGCTTCGTCTTCGACTACCGCACGGCCCTGAACCCGAAACTGGAACCGACGGAAACCGTGCAGTGTTTTGTGTGCCGCGCCGTCGTCACGCCGCGCCAGCAACTGGCGCCGGAATATGTGTATGAAGTGTCTTGCCCGCATTGCTACGGCAAGAGCGGCAAGTAAGCCTCCGGGCGTACCGTGCGCGGGGCAGGAAGCGGCTCCGCATTACAAGCTCCAGAATGATTCAAGGCTGCCGGCAGGAAGCGATGATATCGCGGGCCATTTCCTTGGCTATGTTGACGCGGGAAAACTTGGCCACGAATTGCTCACGGCGCGTGTCTTTGATCGAAAGACGGTCGAAAGCGTTGACTGCAGCGTCTGCATCGCAGGGATAAAAGACCGCCGCATTCGGTATTTCCTCAGCGACAAATTTCGCCGCATAGCCATCTACTCCCGCCAGTATCGGTTTCCCGCTGGCCCCATACTCGAATAATTTCGAGGGTAGCACTTTCTTGAATGCATCATAATCATTCAAATGCACAAACAGCACATCCGCAGCCTGGTATGCCGCGATCAATTCATGTCGCTTCATCGGTGGCAGGAAAGCGACATTGTCGCTACCAGCCTCCTTCAGCGCATTTTCCAGCGCCACACGCCGCCCGCCATCGCCGATCACGGTAAATCGTGCACGTCCACACAAACGCCTGGCCAGCGCAGGAAGAATCAGATGCAAACCTTGTCCTTCACCGACATTTCCAGCGTAGACGATCGAAATAAGTGACTCCGCCGGGGCAGAAGCGGGCCTGTCGGCCGCTCCGATATACAGGAACTCGTCGTCAATCCCATTGGTGAAATACGAAAATTTCTGATCTGGATAGCGGCTTGAGAAATAGTCAGCAAATCCCGCAGAAATGAGGTTGACCTTGTCGGCTCGGCGAATTGTCCATCTTTCCAATAAGGAAAATACCGGCTTGAAGATCGTGGCCATATATTTGGGCAATACGTCCTTGATCGTGTCGACAAAGATGTCGCGGATGTCAAGATACAGTCCAGTGCAACGGCTCCTCGCAATCCACGCGCCCAGTACGGCAGTCATCAGGCGCGAAGAAGTTGCGCAGACCAGATCGTATTCGGCTGATTTAGCCAGCTTAATTGCGCTGCGAGCAAAGGCAAGGAACGCCTTCGACTGATCGACCATACCACTTTGATGCGCAGGCAAAGCAATACGTCGAATCGTCAAGCCAGCGTGCTCCTCAACTTCCGGTGCCACAGCCGAAAATTTGCTGTAACGATTGGGCATGGTGGTGATTACATCGACATGGGAGCCTGCCGGCAAGGTTGCCAGCAGGGCGTCGGCCAGGGACGCGGCGCGAAACGAACCTGGACACAGATCAGGCGTGTAATAAAAACTTAACAGCAAAACTCTCATTCATTTTCCTTCTGTTCTACTGCAATAGCGCCTGACACCCTGCCCACCCCAACCATACTCAGGAGTAGGAGTTGCCGACGATATCCAAGAGAGTCGCACCTGGCGCCAGTTTGGCGTCAAGACCCTTGAAATCGCTGTGGCGAACCAACAACACAAGAATATCAGCCTGGGCAACGGCGTCTTCGACGGAGACGAGCGCATGCTGCGCAAGCGGACCAGCCAAGGCTTCAATATTTGGCTCCACCAATAACAGGCGGGCGCAGGTGCTTGCAGCAAATTTTTCTGCAATGCTCAGAGCCGGACTTTCTCGCAAGTCATCAATGTTGGGCTTGAATGCCAAACCAAGCATGGCTACCGTCAGCGTCGATTCGGCCCGACCTGCCGCAACCCGTGCGTCAACAGCCTCTTGCACCTGAGTCAGTACCCATTCCGGCTTGTGATCGTTGACCTCTCGGGCAGTGCGGATTAAACGCGCCTGCTCCGGCGTTTTATCAACGATGAACCATGGATCGACGGCGATACAATGCCCTCCCACGCCACAGCCAGGCTGCAGAATATTGACGCGTGGATGGCGATTCGCGAGAGATATCAATTCCCAAACATTAATATCAAGCTTGTCGCTGATCAAAGAGAGTTCATTGGCAAAAGCAATATTCACATCACGGAACGCATTTTCAGCCAATTTACTCATTTCCGCCGTGCGGACATTGGTATGCAGTAACTCACCCCGCACAAAGATGCGATACACATCAGCGGCCAGCGCCGCACAGTGCGCTGTCACACCGCCGATGATGCGGTCGTTGGCCACCAGTTCATGCACCACGTTACCCGGAAGTACGCGTTCAGGACAGTATGCCACGTGTACATCGACGTCTGCGTCCGCCGCACTGAGCGGGAAGCGCAGGTCGGGACGCGCAACCTGCATCCATTGCAGCATCTGTTCGGTCGTGCCAACCGGCGAGGTCGACTCGAGAATAATAATGTTGCCCTTTTTCAACACCGGCGCGATCGACTCGGCCGCTGCCCGCACGTAACTCAGGTCAGGCTCATGCACACCCTTGAACGGTGTCGGCACCGCGATAAGAAAAGCATCAGCGGCTTCCGGGCGTGTAGTTGCACGCAAGCAGCCCTCGGTGACAGCGGCATGCACCAGCATGTCCAGCTCAGGTTCAACAATATGAATCTTACCTGCATTGATGGTATCGACTGCGTGCTGGCTAATATCAACGCCAATCACCTTGACACCTCGCGACGCAAACATGGCTGCCGTAGGCAGACCTATATACCCCAAACCGATGACTGAAATTACATTGAATTTTTGATTCACTTGAAAGCTCCTGTTGAATTTAAAGTGCCGCCGGCTTGTCCGCCTGCTGCACATGATGTGCTAGAAGCGCGTCAATGATACGCACACTCGCCGCTCCATCACCGTAAGGATTATGGGCGAAACTCATCGTCCCATATGCCTCATCGTCACTGAGCAACTCTGTGACATTGGCGACGATACGCTCAACATCGGTGCCAACCAGGCGCACCGTTCCTGCGGCCAGCGCCTCGGGCCGCTCGGTGGTGTCACGCATGACAAGCACCGGCTTGCCCAGCGATGGCGCCTCCTCCTGAATACCACCAGAATCGGTCAATATCAGATAGCAGCGCATCATCAGAAAAACGAACGGCAAGTATTCCTGCGGAGCAACCAAATGCACATTCGGAACACCGCTCAGCAATCGATTGACAGGCTCCTGAACATTCGGGTTCAAATGTACAGGATAGACGAAATCAACTGCCGGAAATTTCTTTGCAAGACGTTGCAGCGCCACACAGATGCGTTCGAAACCGCCGCCGAAATTTTCCCGACGGTGGCCAGTAACAAGCACGACGCGCGCGTCTTCGCGCAGAAAAGGAAATCGTTCTGCCTGCTCTTGGTACAGTTGGGGCGACGCTCGCAATTTGTCACAGACCATCACAAGAGCATCGATGACCGTGTTGCCGGTGACGACGATGCGAGCAGCATCTACGTTTTCCTTCAGCAGGTTGGCACTCGACTCGGCGGTCGGAGCAAAATGCATCTCGGCGAGCACGCTGGTCAACCGTCGGTTGGCCTCCTCTGGCCAAGGTGAATACAAATTTCCTGTGCGCAAGCCAGCTTCGACATGGCCGACTGGAATGCGCTGGTAAAACGCGGCCAGCGAGGCGCAGAATGTCGTTGACGTATCGCCATGCACCAGCACGTAGTCAGGACGAAATTCAGCGAATACCTCAGCGATATTCTGCAAAATATCAGTGGTGACGGTATACAGATTCTGGTCCGGGCGCATGATATCTAGGTCAAAATCAGGCGTGATATCGAACAGATCAAGTACTTGATCGAGCATTTGCCGGTGCTGCGCCGTGACGCAAACCTTGCTATCGATGTCCGGATGCAGGGCCAGTTGGCGCACCAAAGGCGACATTTTAATCGCTTCAGGACGGGTGCCGAATACCGTCAGTACTTTCAATTGTTTCTTCATTGCATCTCCCGGCCGGGCTATATCAGCCTCAGCCTTGTCAAACCGTCTAAAAAATGCAGCGCAAACAACCGCAGGTATACCGTATACCGGCGGATGGAACGATACGATGCAGGAAAATTAACTATCGACGCCGCCGCACCTGGGCGACCTCTCGGCCCACGCCCTGCAAGAGCGGGACACCGCATGCCATATATATACGTTCCGGGGACAGGTTGTCCGGTCTGCGGCGGGCAAGTGTACGCGCCCGAATCAGCTACGTGCGAGATACACCAATTGGCGCGCCCACAATCATGAGTCTAGGATGATAACCGTTTACTTCGCGAATAATCAATTGAGATTTGAAACTTGGTCCCCGATTCTTTGATGCCGGAAGTCAACTGGCTGACACATACTGCCTCGAAGGAAGGCATTTGGACTTGCACAATTTCAATACAATGCATTAAAGACAATAGACCGCAGAGTGAAAGAATACCAAGCAAAGGTTGACTTTACACGAAAGGGAAACACGAAAAGTACTTCGTTCTTGCTACAATTTCGAGTAACATATGAAGTAAAGATAGCCGTCATTCCTGTGAGCACTAGTATTGAAATACACATTTCTATAGCATATTCGAACTAAGTTGGCAGTACTAACGCTATGTCCCGACACTACAAGCAAAGGAAACTTGCCAGCATGAAATTATTATAGCTTATACAATAAGATCGTGTGCATCATCCTGTCTGCAAGCTTGCAGACTGTGTTGCGCGGCATGGACATGCAATACGCACTGAAGTGTGCAACAATCTTGCCATGGCGCACACCGCTATTGCTGGCCGTGCTGTTGCTTCAGCAACGTCGCTCTTGACATCCGCCCTGTTCACGACACGCCATTTCCCTGATTGCCATCTACAGAAGGCCAGCGACATTGGACTGCGCGACCGGGCAATGCAGACAGTTGCCTTCTCTCAATCATGCGGATATGACTTCCTCAATGCTAGAAGAATGGCCGCAGGCTCAATATTACCCTGCAATCGTCGTGCCAAAAAGTCGGCTGCGATATTATCGGATTTTAATAACTTAAGGGCATAACGAACATGTTTACAAATTCCACCATTCTGGTGACTGGCGGGACTGGCTCCTTTGGCAATAAATTTGTGCCAATGACACTCGCCAAATATAATCCGAAAAAGATCATTATTTATTCCCGTGATGAAATGAAACAATGGGAAATGGCAAAGCGTTTTCAAGGCGATCCGCGTATCCGCTTCTTCATTGGTGATGTACGCGATCGTGAACGCTTGTACCGGGCGCTGGACGGCGTCGATTATGTGGTGCATGCTGCGGCCACCAAAATTGTTCCGACCGCCGAATATAATCCATTCGAATGTGTGAAAACGAATATCAACGGCGCGATGAATCTTATCGATGCATGCATAGACAAGAAGGTGCGCCGCGTGGTCGCCTTATCGACAGATAAAGCAAGTAGCCCAGTGAATCTGTATGGTGCGACGAAACTGGCATCGGATAAATTGTTTGTGGCAGGAAACTCTTATGCTGGTGCGGATGGCTGTCGCTTCGGTGTTGTCCGCTATGGCAACGTGATGGGTTCACGCGGTTCGGTCATTCCATTCTTCCTGTCGATTAAAGATAAGGGCGTACTGCCAATTACCGACCCACGCATGACCCGCTTCATGATTACGCTCGAGCAAGGCGTCGAACTGGTCTGGCACGCCTTTGAAGATATGCAGGGCGGCGAAATCTATGTCAAGAAAATCCCGTCAATGAAAGTGACCGATGTTGCCAATGCCGTCGACGACACCTGCACGCAAGAAACTATCGGCATTCGCGCCGGCGAAAAACTGCATGAGCAGATGATTAGTGCCGAAGATGCTTTGCTGACCTACGAATATGCGGAACATTTCAAGATCCTGCCCGCGATTCATAATTGGAGCGAAGATCCGTTCCGCATCAAGGATGGCGTCAAAGTACCAGAAAACTTCGTTTATTCCAGCGACAACAACCGCGAATGGATGAGCATTCCTGAATTGCGCTCGTGGATCGAGCAGCATAAGAACGAGATCGACAAGGTTTAATTGTCACACTGCACCCGTCATACTGTCGAACGAAACACCCCGGCACATAATGCCGGGTACTGTGCAAGCAAGTAAGGAGTTAAATTTGAATCCAGTCCCGCCAGGAAAGATCGAGCCCCCCCTCCCTTCCAACGCCGGAGTGCTGGCGCGTTTTGGCATAGGTGCGGCCCAGTTTGGGATGTCCTATGGCCGGTTCAATACCCATGGCATGCCTTCACAGGATGCTGTCCGCAACATACTGATTGCGGCCCGCAACTTTGGCCTCTCGGTTATCGACACCGCGCATGAGTACGGCGCCTCGCAAAGTGTGCTCGGAGAGTGCGCCGAGGAAGCCCGGCATTTCGCCATGATCACCAAGACACCGCGCCTGCCAGCCGACTTCACGGCAGTTGATGCGCAAACTCTGGGCGCGACACTGCACGCTTCGCTAGGGACGCTGCGACGCGCCTCAGTTGATGGCTTGATGGTTCACAACTCCGATGAACTGCTGGCACCTGGCGGGGGCTACGTCTATGAACAGCTGTTGGCGCTGAAAGATGCCGGGCTGGTGCGAAAAATCGGCGTCTCCGCCTATACGGGAGAAGTGGCAGAAAAGATCGCGGACCGATTCCCCATTGATCTTGTGCAGTTGCCAATAAACTGGCTGGACCGACGGCTCATCGAGTCGGGCACTCTACGCCGCCTTAACGAAAAAGGGATCGAAATCCATGCCAGATCAGCGTTTCTACAAGGATTGTTACTGGCCGACCCTGCCACCCTGGCCCCTAACTTCGACAGTGTTCGGCCAGTGCTGACGGCGTTTCGCGACAATTGTACTCAGGCGGGCGTCAGTCCTGCGCATGCGGCGCTGCACCACTTGCTGGGAATACCGGAAATTGCACGTATTATTGTCGGGGTCGAGTCTATTGAACAATTAAATGAATTGTTCGGCAATTTCCCCCCTCCTCCTCCGATTCATTTCGCCGACTTCGGTTGCAACGATGTCCGCATCCTGAATCCCGTATTATGGAACGCATAAGCATACCGCGAGAAAACCAGTGCAACGTTTGAGGCAAGGAACACAGTAAAAATGAAAATTGTTGCAATTATTCAAGCGAGAATGGGATCGAGCCGCTTGCCGCGCAAGGTCTTGTCGGACATTGCCGGCCGCACCATGATCGATCGCATTATCGAACGCGTCTCAGCTGCCAGCCTGATCGACGAAATCGTCGTGGCGACGACGCTCAGCAAGGACGATGACGTCCTGGCCGGGCATGTGCTGGCAGGCAGTGCGGCAGGCGTGTTCCGCGGCTCCATGGACGATGTTTTGTCGCGCTATTATGAATGCGCGCGCCTGCACGGCGCAACGCACATTGTCCGCATCACTGCCGATGACCCGCTGAAGGACCCGCAGATTATCGACCGTGCAGTGCGCCTGCTGCTCGACGACGCCAGCCTTGCTTACTGTTCGAATACGATAGCGCCGACCTTCCCCGAAGGTCTCGATGTCGAGGCCTTCACCTTTGCGGCGCTGGAGACAGCACACCGCGAGGCACAACTGCCTTCCGAGCGCGAGCACGTGACTCCCTATATCTGGAAAAACAGCGCGCTGTTCAAGGCGATGAATTTTACCCATGATACAGAACTGCAGGATTGGCGCTGGACTGTGGACAAGCCACAGGATCTCGAATTCATGCAGCATGTCTATACGCAGTTTCAGGACCAGCCGCTGGTTCCATATCAGGCCGTGATCAAGTGGCTTGAATCGAACCCGCACATTCGTCTTCTCAATGCCGACACCATCCGCAACGAGGGATACTTTAAATCTTTGAAATCAGAGGAAAAATGACGACCACCAAGCAAGCATCCGCGACCGCCGCCAGACTGTATGGCAACGAACTGAAATATGTCACCGAGGTGATAGATTCAGAATTCAGAAGCTCGAAAGGTTCGGGCATGATGCGCCGCCTGGAGGAAGCCTTTGCCGAACGTTTCGACGCAAAGTATGCAATATCCTTCGTCAATGGTACGGCGACCATGCACGCCGCACTGGAGGCATATGGCATCGGCCCAGGCGATGAGGTCATCGTACCGCCGCTGACGATGTCGGCGACGACCTTTGCCGTACTGCAGGCAAACGCCACGCCCGTATTCGCCGATGTCGATGCAGATACCTTCCAGATCAGCGCCGAGTCTATCGCCGCGCGCATCACGCCAAAAACCCGCGCCATCATCACCGTGGCCCTGTATGGCATGTCGCCGGACATGGATGCGATCATGGCACTGGCCAAGCAGCACAACCTGTTCGTCATTGAAGACAATGCACAGTGCTTCCTTGGCAAGTACAAAGGAAAAATCGTCGGTACGCTCGGCCATTGCGCCAGCTTCAGCTTCCAGAGCTCGAAGCATCTGAGCAGTGGCGAAGGCGGCATGATTATCACCGACGACATTGAACTGGCCGAAAAGATCCGCAAGGTCCAGTCGCTCGGCTACGCTGGCGTCGGCGCAACTAAGGCAAAGATTACCAAGAAAGATATTCAAGACCCATACTACTCGCGCCACGTGACGATGGGCTGGAATTACCGCATCCCCGAACTGTGCGCAGCAGTGGCGCTGGCTCAGGTCGAAAATATCGAACCACTGGTGCAAACACGGGTAGATGCTGCGGCACTGTTTACAAAGGCAGCCAAGGGTTTTGACTGGTTCAAACCGCAATTCGTCGGCCCTGAATACGTCAACACCTACTGGACTTGGGTGGCACGCCTCGACCACACGGATATTACCTGGCATGAGTTCCGCGATCGTTTCGTGGAATTGGGTGGCGACGGCGTGTACGCGGCATGGAAACTGACGTATCTGGAACCGATGTTCGAAAGCATGAATCTGCTGGGCCGTGAAGATTTCATCTCTGCAGAGAACCGCGCGCAATACAAACCTGGCCTGTGCCCGGTTGCCGAACGTATCGCACCGCGTCTGCTGCAATTCAAGACGAATTACTGGAATCTGGCAGATGCAGAACGCCAGGCCGAAATCCTGCGCGCCACGCTGCAAAGTTTCGAGAAATGATACCGATGCGTGTAATGGTTCTGGGGGCAACAGGCTTAATGGGCAGCACGCTCGTGCCATACCTGCGCCAGTGCGGTCATACGGTCTTCGCCAACGCAACCGCTTCGGGCGCGCGGGCTGATCTGACGCAAGACGATGCCATGCGCGCCTGTCTGGACCAGGCCATGCCGGATGCCATCGTCAATCTGATCGCCCTGACCAATGTAGACGAATGCGAGAGGTCGCCGCAGCAAGCCTACCGCGTGAATACCAGGATCGTCGAGAATATTGCCGCGTGGATGCGCGACACTGGCCGGCATGTCCATCTGATCCATATTTCCAGCGATCAAGTGTACAATGCGCCAGGCCCGCACCGGGAAGATCAGGTTGCGCTGTCGAACTACTACGGCTTTTCAAAATATGCAGGCGAACTGGCCGCTGCAACCGTGCCACATACGATTCTGCGCACGAATTTCTTCGGTGTCAGCCAGTGCCCGGGTCGCACCAGCTTTAGCGACTGGCTCGTACGTGCCCTGCGCCAAGGCGAATCAATTACTGTATTTGATGATGTCTTATTCAGCCCCTTGTCTCTCGGGACGCTGGTGTCTCTTATCGAGCAGGTGCTCGCGCGCTCAATTCAGGGCGTCTTCAACGTTGGCAGCAGAGAGGGTCTCTCAAAAGCCGATTTCGCCTTCACGTTGGCGCAGCAGTTGAATCTGTCCAGCGCAAACATGCGCCGCGGAAACTCCAGTAGCAGCCCCCTGACAGCCTACCGCCCTAAAGATATGCGGCTTGACGTGGCAAAGTTTGAAGCAGCCATTGGTATGCCAATGCCTATTTTACAAAAAGAAATTTATAGCGTTTGTAAGGAATATGAAAATGCTGCGCGTTAACTCTGAATTAAAGATTGATAACAAGACCATCAGCAATGATGGCCCGACGTATTTCATCGCCGATATTGCCGCTAACCATGATGGCGACCTGGAACGCGCCAAAGACCTTATTTACATGGCTGCTGAAGCCGGCGCCGATGCCGCCAAGTTCCAGCATTTCAAGGCGGACACCATCGTCAGCGACCATGGCTTCAAGGCCCTCAGCGGTGACCAGTCGCACCAGTCTAAATGGAAGAAGTCCGTGTTCGATGTCTACCAGGATGCTTCCGTCGGCCTGGGCTGGACGCCAACGCTGGTCGAAACCTGCAAAAAAGCGGGTATTACCTTCTTCACCAGTCCCTATGCGCTCGATCTGGTTGATGCTATCGATCCGTTCGTTCCCGCGTACAAGGTGGGCTCCGGGGATATCACCTGGGTGGAAATCATTGAGTACATCGCTGCCAAGCAGAAGCCCTATATCCTGGCGACAGGTGCCTCGACAATGGACGATGTGCTACGTGCCGTTACTGCAGGCCTGGCGATCAATCCGAACCTCGCTTTAATGCAATGCAACACCAATTACACCGCAGAACTCGAAAATTTCAAGTACATCCAGCTCAATGTGCTGAAATGCTATCGGGAAATGTTCCCCCACATGGTGTTAGGCCTCAGTGATCACACGCCAGGCCACGCAACCGTGCTTGGCGCAGTTGCTCTGGGTGCTCGCATGATCGAGAAACATTTCACCGACGACACCAAGCGGGTCGGACCTGATCATGCCTTTTCCATGGATCCTGCATCCTGGCGCGACATGGTCGAGCGCACGCGTGAACTGGAATTTGCTCTGGGAACGGGCATCAAGCGCGTGGAAGACAATGAAAGCAAAACCGTGGTTCTGCAACGCCGCGCCATTCGCTTGGCCACTGACTTGCCAGCAGGCACGGTGCTAAGCGCCGAGCACCTGAATTTTCTGCGACCTTGCCCAGCAGACGCATTGCCACCATATTGCATCACACAGGTAATTGGAAAAACCTTGTCAGTCAATGGAGTCGCCGGCCAGCATATCAGCATCGGATCCCTGGCGTGACGCAGCAACACGGTGGGAAAATCGCGGCCGTCATTCCAGCATGGAACGAGGCCGCAACGATCGCCCAGGTCGTCAGCGGTCTGCAAGGTATCGCCTTGCCTATCGTTGTCGATGACGGCTCATCCGATGACACCGCCGCGCTGGCGCTGCAAGGCGGCGCCGTGGTCGTACGCCACGGCGTCAACCGGGGTTACGACGCGGCCATTGACAGCGGCTTCGCCGAAGCGGCGCGTCTCGGTTGTGAGTTCGTGATTACTATCGATGCCGATGGTCAGCATGATACGGCCGCCCTGATCGCAGCAGTTGGCATATTGCAGGCTGGCGCCCGGCTCACCGTAGGTGTGCGCGACGTGCAGCAGCGGCTCGGCGAAACCCTGTTCTGCCTGGTCGGCAAGCGCATGTGGGGAATGGATGATCCATTATGCGGCGTTAAAGGTTACCACATCGATCTGTATCGAAAGCTGGGCGCATTCGACACCTACCGTTCAGTTGGCACGCAATTGGCGATTCATAGCGTCCTGACCGGCACGCCTGTCGTCCAGTTTCCATTGAAGACCAGGGAGCGCCTTGGCCAACCGCGTTTTGGGACCACCTTGAGCGCAAATCTGAAAATTGTACGCGCCCTTGCCATTGGCATCTACAGAACCATCCGCCATCGGTACGTCTTCCGCACATGAGTGAACCGCGCACCGGTTCGCAAGCCCAGCTCAAGGCGCGGGCACGCACCTTACTACAGTCCCTGCCCGCCCGCAATTCGCGCGCCGTATTTGCCATCGCTTACGCGGGCAGTGCTGGCGTGCAAAAAGGCTTGGGACTGCTTCTATTCCTGTGGCTGGCTCACTCGCTGCCGGTAGACGCGTATGCGCAATTTGGCCTGTTTTATGCACTACAAACGGGTATTACCGCGTTCGCAATCGCAGGCATCATCGAGTCGGTAGTGGGCATGCTGAAGGACCGTCCCGCGGGAGAGGCACGAAGCAGTCTGTTCAGTGCCGCCAATACGGTATTCCTGCTGCTGGCCGTCCTGTCGACCATGTTGACCGTGCTCAGCTACCGCCTCATAGTTTCCAGCACTCCTGCATCATGGGCGGAGCTGCTTCTGGTCGCCGCAACAGGCGTCATCACCGCATTTTTCACCCTGCAAGCCCTGCTCACACGTCTTGAAGAAAAACATCTGGCGTCCCTGTGCCTGAATTCGCTGCCGGCACTGGCCGGCCTGCTGGCCGGCTTTCTCGCCTTCGCCGCCATACGCACCGTACCCGCTTTTTTTGCAGGCACCGCGCTGGGCCTGCTATTGTCACTGCTTGCGCTGGCGTGGAAAAAAGTGCCCTCGTATGGTTTTGCACGGCAGGGCAGCGATGTCAGACTGATACTGGCGCGCATTTCGCCCTTCATTCTGATTGTCCTGCTCGGATGGCTGAGCGGCTATGGCAACACCTATCTCGTTCAATACTTTTTCAACCCCAATGACGTTGCCCGCTTTACCTTCGCTTATTCAATCTCGTCTATCATGCAATTGGTGGCCACCTCGCTCAATCAAGTGTGGAGCCCGCGCTTCTTCCAATTGGTGCATAAATTGACGATTATCGAAGTTGAAGCCAAGAATCATCATTTTTACCGCTTACAAGGTCTGGCGCTCGGCCTGTTCGGCGGCTTAGTGCTAGTAATCCTGCCACTGGTGATCCAGGCAGTCGGCCCTTCCTTGCGCCCCTACCAGCACCTCGAACTGGAAATGTTTTTCCTCTTCTCTGCCTACGCCGTGTCCATCCCGTGGTGGCACATCCAGAACTATTATCTGGTGCACGGCAAGGGGCATCAACTGATGCATATAACACTGGCAACCAGTATCGCGGGCCTGATCGCCTGGGCCGCCTTGATGTTTGCACTTGGCGTGCTCGGCGTCTACGCCGGATTTTTCGCGATGATGCTGCTACGCTCGATCGGCGTATTTTTCCACGCCCGCCAGTGGTGGCAGATTCGCCTGTTATGGCAAGGACCAGCATTGGCGACGTTAATGCTAGGCGGCTGTACGCTTCTTGCCAGCCGACTCGTCCACGCCCCCTGAACCAGCCACTTTAGATTGATTAAGCATGGACTACGCAATTATTAAAAAAATTATGCTCGATTGTTTCAAGATCGAGAAAATTCGCTATGACGAGGTACCAGTACTGACTGTCGCCCATGATAACGACCGCAGCCTCTTGCACAAGGGAAAATATTATTCTCCATTGATCGATACCATGGAGGACGATCTGGCACAACGCGGCGTCGCCTGCATCAGCGTGGCGCGTATCATCTCTACCGTGAAGGGCGAGTTGAGCTATGCACGCGTGTATTCGCCGGAAGGCGCTTTTGCCCGCGCTCTGGTGGTAAAGCGCCTGTTGGCAAAGTTAACACGCGCAGCCTACCCCTATTCGGCGATGGAAGAGCGGATCTGGGGTGACATTCTCGACCAGACCAAGGCAAAGAAAGTTTTTGGCATCCAGCCGTCGCGCGAACTGTGCGTGGCTTGCCACAAACGCGGGGTATGGGTCGCCGACGTTCAGCATGGCGTCATTGCAGAAACCCACCCTTGGTACGGCGCCTCGTTCCGTGCCGCCGATCCAGTCGAATACCTGCCAAACGCCTTCCTGTGCTGGGACGAAGGAAGCGCCGAGGTCATCCGCGAATGGGCCACGCCGAAAGGTGTAATCACCAATGTCATCGGCAACCGCTGGCTGGCGCGCTTTACCCGTCCAGCCGTTAACGATGCCCTGGTACAGGAGCTCTCCGCCGATTATCAGTTGCGCACAGTACGGGATAACCGCAAAACAGTCATGATGAGTCTTTCATGGGGCTGCACGAATATTCCGAACGGCTTCATTGGCGAGGAACTGGAACAAGTCATCCGCAAGACCGCATCGAAATATCGCTGGCTTCTACGCCTGCACCCGAATCAGATTCAGGGCTTCGCCACGCATGAAGGCCCTAACTTCATCAAATATTTCGACCAATCGTTGCGCGGCTATGCGGAATGGGAACTGGCAACCCGGGCACCACTACCAGTCGTTCTGCGCGATATCGACTTGCACGTATCATGGAATAGCTCTGTCTGCATAGAGGCGGCACAGGTAGGCATTAAGTCAGCGCTGCTCGACCCGAACTTGCGGGCGGATGAATCCAAGGGCGACTATTACTCTTACTACAAAAAGGCCGGTCTGGTCGAGCTCATCTCGGAATCGGAAGCCAGCCTGACCGCCTGGCTCGCGCACAATATCGATAGCAAGCGGCCAGCAGAATCCTTTGATGCCTTTGACGAGCGGTACGTGCAGTTACTGGATTTTCTGGCGAAATAGGGCAGCGATGATCTTCACCACCGCGCACGCGAAACACCTCGCGTACACCGCATTCCTTGTACTGCTGGTCGCCGCCTTCGCCTTGCGCATGGAGTGGCTGGTTGGCCTCTATATCGGCGTCGCTTTGTGCGTCGTGCTGCGCAACGCCCATATGCTTCGCATGGCTAACAACGTCGAGCGCGGCGTAATGCTCTTGCTCCTCTGCACTCTCACATTGATGCTACCGTTAAGCACAATGCGCAGTTGGACAGCCCCGATGCACTACGGAGTATCCCTGCTGTCCATGGGTGCCGCATTCGTACTGAGCCGTGATATAGATGCACTGCTGGCAGCTTGCAAATATTCACTTTTGACGGCCTTGGCAGCACTGTTTGCCGCACTGCTTGTCACCGGGCTCAGTGACTTCCCACTGGAAAACCTGATTCCCGATTCCAGCAGTAATGGCATTACGTCTTATCTCATCGTACTGCAAGCGACCTATTCCGCGCTAAAATTCCTGCGCCACCGCCAGGCAAGTCTGATCACTGCTTCGCTAACCTTATTTATTTGCATCATCGGCTACGGCCGCGGCTCCATCCTCGCTTCGGCGGCCATCGTGGCAATCAATTTATTGTCGTATGGTTCCTGGCAACCCAACCTGCGCGGCCTGCGCAGTATCGCGCTTGGCCTTGGCGCCGTATTCCTGGTCTCGATTTACTTTGCCGACAACATCGTCGATTTCATCGAAGCCAATACCAAAATTGGTTCGGGGCTGATCGACGAGCCGCGCCAGCGCATCCTGACCGATTACATGAACAAGATCGACTGGGCGAGCGCACTGACTGGTGCCGACTACGAGGGCACCAGTATCGAGTCCGACTTCAATGGCAATCCCCATAACTCCTTCGTGCGCGCGCATCATATTTTCGGTGCGCTGTACTTGCTTTCGCTGGCAGCCTTTCCCCTGGCGCTGCTGCGAAGAAGGCTGCCATTGCCTGTGAAGGCATTTGCCGGAAGCATGCTGTTGATCATGCTGTTTCGCTCTGCCACGGAGCCCGTACTTTTCCCGACGATTTTTGATTTCTATTTTTTCGCCTTCTTTTTCGCTCTCAGCGGAAAATTTCTGCCACATCCGCTCAGAAACAGGATCGCTAGTTCATGAACACGCCGCCACGTCACCACAATAATTTCAATCTGATCCGCTTGCTTGCCGCGTTACAGGTCATGAGCGTGCATGCGCTGAACCATTTCGGCATTAGTGGGTATGCCGTCGAGGTCTTAAAAGTTTTTCCCGGCGTACCAACGTTTTTTTTCCTCAGCGGCTATCTGATCTGCTCCTCCTACCAGCGCATGGAAGGAAAGGGCCTGCTGGCCTTCTTCAAGAACCGCGTACTGCGCATCTATCCAGCGCTATGGGTTTGTATCCTGCTGTCGACCGCCACAGTGTTCATCCTGGGCTATCTGCCGACTTCTGGCCTGAGCTTGTCGTCGTTCTTCATGTGGCTGGCCGGCCAAATGACGATATTGCAGTTCTACAACCCGGAGTTCATGCGCAGCTTCGGCGTCGGTGTCTTGAATGGCGCTCTGTGGACTATATCGATTGAACTGCAGTTTTACCTGCTGATGCCTGTCATCTATTATCTTGCGCACCGAGCCAAGGCGCTCCTGATACTGTTATTCTTGTTGTCGATGGCTCTCAACGTTTATCTTGGGCAGCACTTGGACTGGAGCATCATGTACATGAAATTGCTGTATGTTTCATTCGCGCCCTGGATCTATATCTTCCTGCTCGGTTGCTTCATCGCGCTCAACGAAGACTGGATTGCCAGGATCAAACGTCTCGATTACAAATATCTGCTTCCAGCCTACTTGCTGGCGATGAACTTCATCGGCAGTTATGAGAGGAATGCAGAAAACGGCATCAATCCGGTCGCCGTCGTGTTGCTCGTTGCACTACTACTCAAGTTTGGCACGGCACAACTGGCGCTGCCTGCTAAAATAACCGCCGTCATCCGTAAAACGGACTTTTCCTACGGGCTCTATCTCTACCATATGCCGGTAATTAATGTGCTGTTGTTCACCGGGGTGTTTTCTGCAGGTATCAACGTCCTCGCCACGATCATCATCAGTATCGTGGCCGCGATGTTTTCCTGGTATGTCATCGAGCGCCCCGCTTTGAAACATAAGTACTAAGCCAATATAATTGCAACATCAACTTCTGGGAATAAGAACGATTATGTCGTCCGCTGCCACGTCAAACTATCAAATTTGTACCAATTGCGTAATGGACACGTCCGACTCAAAGATTACCTTTGACGCGAACGGTGTCTGTGATCACTGCACCACTTTCAAGGAAAAAATCGCCCCAAACTGGCACACGGACGCCCGTGGCCAGCAGGAACTGGACAAGCTGGCCGCCGCCATCAAAGTTGCCGGTGAAGGCAAGGATTTCGATTGCATCATTGGCATGAGCGGTGGCATCGACAGTTCCTACCTGACGTATATCGCGAAGGAAAAGCTGGGTTTGCGCCCGCTCGTCTTCCACGTCGATGCCGGCTGGAACTCGCAAGAAGCAGTTAACAATATCGAACGCATTGTCGATTGCCTCAAGCTCGACCTGTACACCGAAGTAATCGACTGGCAGGAAATGCGCGACCTGCAGCTCGCCTTCTTCAAGTCGGGCGTCTCGCACATTGATACCCCGCAAGACTACGCCTTCTTCGCGACGATGTACAAGTTCGCCGAAAAACATGGTATCAAGTACATTCTGACCGGAGCCAACCTGTCGACCGAGTGCATTCGCAATCCCATCGAATGGATGTACTACCAGTCCGATTCCATCCAGTTGCACGACATTCATCGCCGCTTCGGCAAGAAGGCCCTGAAGAATTTCCCGACAACCTCCATTTTGCGTCACAAGATTTACTTGCCCTACATCAAAGGGATCAAAATCGTGCGTCCGCTTAACTTCGGACCATATATCAAGGAAGAGGCTGTTGAACTGCTCAAGCAGAAATTCGACTGGCAACCGTATCCGCAAAAACACTTCGAATCGCGCTTCACGCGCTTCTACGAGGGCTACTGGCTGCCAAAGAAATTCGGCTACGATACACGCCGCGTTCAGTATGCAAGCCTGATCGTAACCAATCAGATGACCCGGGCCCAAGCGCTGGAAAACCTGAAGCAGCCGGCCTTGAGCGAGGACGTGGCACGCCAGGAGTTCGAATACGTGGCGACGAAGCTGGGCATTACCGTTGCCGAGCTGCAAAGCTATATGGATGCCCCCAACAAAAGCTATAAAGACTATAAGTCGCAGGAAAGTTTTTACCTGTTTGGCGCCAAGGTCATGAAATTCCTGGGTCTGGAGCTGGGCGGCAAACGATGATTACCATCATCGACTATGGCCTGGGCAACGTACTCGCCGTCGCCAACATCTACAAACGTCTCGGCATTCCGGTTACTATCGCCACCAATGCAGCGGAGCTGCGCGGCGCAAAAAAAATCGTTCTGCCAGGCGTGGGCGCCTTCGATTGGGCGATGACGCGCCTGCAAGAATCGGGTATGCGCGAGTGTCTGGACCAGCTGGTGCAGGGCGAATACAGCCACGTAATCGGCATCTGTGTCGGCATGCAGATGCTGGCCACACGCAGCGACGAGGGTAGCTTGCCCGGGCTGGGCTGGATTGACGCCGATGTCAAGCGCTTTGACGACTCACACATGCTGCAACAGACCCATCTGCCGCACATGGGCTGGAATGACGTCATGCCGCAGCGCCCCCACAGCCTGTTCAAAAACCTGGACGCGGGCGCGCGCTTCTATTTCTTGCATTCGTATTATTTTTCCCCACACAAGCAGGAAGACGTGCTGGCGGTGGCTGACTATAACGGTCCATTCACTTGCAGCGTCAACGCCGGCAACGTCTTTGGCGTGCAATTCCACCCCGAAAAGAGCCATCAATGGGGCATCCAGTTGTTACAGAATTTTGCGGAGCTGTAAGATGTTACGACCACGAATCATTCCCTGCCTACTGATCCAGAATGGCGGGTTGGTCAAGACCGTCAACTTCGGCAGCCCAAAGTATGTCGGCGACCCACTGAACGCCGTGCGCATTTTCAATGAGAAGGAAGTTGACGAGTTGATCGTCATCGATATCGACGCCACCGCACACAAGCGCGAACCCGACTATGCATTGATTAAGTCGCTGGCGGCCGAATGCCGCATGCCCTTGTGCTATGGAGGCGGCGTAAAAACGGTCGAACAGATACAAACAATCATTGGCCTTGGCGTCGAGAAAGTCGCCCTGAGCTCGGCGGCGTTGGCTGACCCGGAACTCGTTTCCCGGGCCGCCGAAAAGGTTGGAAGCCAAAGCGTTGTCGTCGTATTGGACGTCAAAAAAAGCGGCCTGTTTCGCAAGTACGAGGTATTCACCCACAATGGCAGCCGTGGCAGCGGCTTCGGCCCGGCCGAACTCGCAAAGAAAATGCAGGCGCTTGGTGCCGGCGAAATTGTCATCAATTCGATCGAGCGCGACGGCCAGATGAAGGGCTACGATGTCGACCTGATCGACACCGTGCGGGCGGCAATCACGCTGCCCATGACCGCCCTGGGCGGCGCCGGCAGCCTGCAAGACGTGAGCGACCTGATTCGCCGCTTCGACATCATTGGTGCCGCTGCCGGCAGCCTGTTTGTTTTTAAGGGCACGTATCGCGCCGTCCTGATCAACTATCCCAACCGTCAAGACAAGGACGCGCTGGTCCTGAAAGCGGGCCAACGGAGCGACAGCGCTATTTAATCCTCTCAGAGGTATGGAGTAACAAGTGAAACAAATTTTGCAAAGCCTGAAAACAGGCGCTACCACCGTGGCCGAAGTGCCCTGTCCTAATGTGGGCAAAGGCGGGGTATTGATACGTTCATCGCGCACGCTGGTATCCGTCGGCACCGAGCGCATGTTGGTCGAGTTCGGCAAGGCAGGCTGGATCGAGAAAGCCCGCCAGCAACCCGACAAGGTGCGCATGGTACTCGACAAAATTAAAACGGACGGCCTGGCGCCGACCCTCGAAGCGGTATTCAACAAACTAGATCAGCCATTGCCTCTGGGTTATTGCAATGTCGGCACGGTGCTGCAAACAGGACAGGGCGTCAACGGCATCACGCTGGGCGACCGCGTAATATCGAACGGCAAGCACGCGGCAGTGGTCAGCGTGCCGATGAATCTGTGCGCGACGATTCCGCCAGGTGTCTCCGACGACCAGGCCGCATTCACCGTGCTGGCGTCAATCGGCCTGCAAGGCATCCGCCTGGTACAACCAACGCTCGGTGAAGCGGTCGTGGTGACAGGTCTGGGTTTGATCGGGCTGATGACAGTGCAATTGCTGCGCGCACACGGCTGCCGCGTACTGGGCATAGATTACGATCCCGCCAAGCTGCAGTTAGCCAAACAATATGGTGCCGAGGTCGTCAATCTCAGCGCTGGCGAAGACCCCCTGGCGGCGGCCAATGCCTTCTCGCGCGGGCGCGGCGTCGACGCCGTACTCATTACCGCTTCGACGACCAGCAATGAACCGGTGCATCAAGCGGCATTGATGTCGCGCAAGCGCGGACGCATCGTACTGGTCGGTGTCACCGGGCTGGAACTGTCACGCGCCGATTTCTATGAAAAGGAGCTCAGCTTCCAGGTCTCCTGCTCTTACGGACCGGGCCGCTATGACCCGAATTACGAGGAAAAAGGCCAGGACTATCCGGTCGGCCTGGTACGCTGGACCGAGCAGCGCAATTTCGAGGCCGTACTCGACATGATGGCCGACGGTCGACTAAACGTTGACGCCCTGATCTCGCATCGCTTCACTATCGACCAGGCGGAAAGTGCCTATGCCCTGCTGTCGGGCACCACACCAGCGCTCGGTATTGTGCTGGAATATCCATCCGACGAGGTCATTCCAGACACGGTATTGCGCCAGCGTACGGTTGAACTGGCGGACGCAGGGCCTCGCGGGGCAGGTTTGGCCTTCATCGGATCGGGCAACTATGCTACGGCGGTCTTGATTCCCGCCTTCAAGAGCGCGGCGGCGACGCTGAAGACGGTGGTGTCAAATAATGGCGTGTCAGGCGTCCATGCGGGACGCAAATTCGGTTTCCACGCCACCACTACCGATACCGATTCTGTATTCACCGATCCGCAAGTTCACGGTGTCGTCATCAGCACCCGCCATGATAGCCATGCCAAGCTCGTCTGCCAGGCGCTAGCTGCCGGCAAACATGTATTTGTTGAGAAACCTTTGGCCTTGCACGCGGAAGAGCTGGACAAGATCGACATGGCCTACCGCGCCGCAGCTCTGGCAGGCCATCCAGCCATGATCATGGTCGGTTTCAATCGCCGTTTCGCGCCGCATGTTCAAAAAATCAAATCCTTGCTGAACAGTATGCACGAGCCGAAAACCTTCGTCATGACGGTCAATGCTGGCGCCATTCCCGCACAGCATTGGACACAGGACAATGAAGTGGGCGGAGGCCGTATCGTGGGTGAAGGCTGCCATTTCATTGATCTGCTACGCTTTCTTGCCGGCTCACAGATTACCGAGTACCGCGTACACAAGATGCAAGCAGCCACCGCTGACACAGTAGCACTTCAGCTCGGTTTCGCTGATGGCTCGATCGGCACCATTCACTATCTGGCCAATGGCAGCAAAGCCTTCCCGAAAGAACGACTGGAAATTTTCGCCAGTGGCCGAGTATTGCAGTTAGACAACTTCCGCAAACTGACGGCATTCGGCTGGCCTGGTTTTTCCAAAATGAACCTTTGGCGGCAGGATAAGGGACAAAAGCAATGCGCGGCAGCATTCGTCGCGGCGATGCAAGATAGCGGCCCCCCCCCCATTCCTTACGATGAAGTCATGGAAGTGAGCCGGGTGACGATCGCGCTCGCCGCCGCCGCACAATGCTGAACCAGTACGGCGGAACAGGCAAAAAATTTGCTTCCTGCGTGCGGGTGCTCCGATGAACGGCGTGGCGCTCAGGTACTGGCACACCTTGCGACACCTGAAACCCATTCAGTTCTACGGCCGGATCTGGTTCAAGTACAGGCCGGTAAGTGCAGACCTGCGTCCGGCGCCTCCGCTGCGGCCACTGTCAGGCATATGGGTGGTGCCGGCGCCGCGCGCGGCCAGCCTTTCGGGAGAGGCGGTTTTTTGCTTCCTGAATGAAACACATGACCTGGATACGCTGCAGGGGTGGGACGATACCGCAGTGAGCAAGCTGTGGCGTTACAATCTGCACTATTTCGACATGCTGCACAGCGGCGACGCGACCAGGCACGGGGCGCAACATCACCGTTTGCTGCTCCGCTGGATGCGTGAAAACCCGCCAGGGCAAGGTAGTGGCTGGGAGCCTTACCCTACTTCGCTGCGCGTCATCAACTGGATCAAATGGGCACTGAACGGCACGCCGCTGTCGCCAGAAGAACTTGACAGTCTGGCAATCCAGGTGCGCTGGTTATCGAAGCGACTGGAGATACACCTACTAGGCAACCACCTGTTTGCAAACGCAAAGGCATTGATTTTTGCCGGGCTCTTTTTTTCGGGTCCCGAGGCGGCGAAATGGCTGGCGACGGGCATGCAAATCCTTGCCAGGGAGATTCCCGAGCAAATCCTGCCGGACGGGGGCCAGTTCGAACGCAGCACGATGTACCATGCGCTCGCGCTGGAAGACATCCTTGACCTGGACAATGTGACGCAGGCGTTCGGTGCGGCTCTCGACGCACGTGCACGCGCACTGACCGATAGCTGGCGTGCCCTGGCAGGCCCCATGCACGCCTGGCTGCTGGCGATGAGCCACCCTGACAGGCTGATCAGCTTCTTCAATGACGCCGCTTTCGACATTGCCGTGCCGACGCCGGAACTGGAAAAGTACGCGTCACGGCTGGGCCATGCCTGTGTGCTCACACTGCCGGACGGTGTCCACCACCTGGCCGATAGCGGCTTCTTGCGCATTCAGCAAGACCAGGCAGTGGCCTTGCTCGATATAGGGCCGATTGGACCGGACTACCTGCCTGGCCATGCCCACGCCGATACTCTGTCATTCGAACTGTCTTTATTTGGGCAGCGCGTCTTCGTCAATTCCGGCACCTCGGAATACGGCCTTGGAACTGAGCGTCTGCGCCAGCGCGGGACCAGCGCCCACAACACTGTCTGCGTCGACCAGCAAGATTCCTCCGAAGTATGGAGCGGATTTCGTGTTGCACGCCGCGCCCGCACCACAGCGTTGCAGATCAACCCCAGCCAGGATGCGATCTCGGTTTCTTGCGCGCACGACGGCTATCATCGCCTTCCCGGCAAAAACCTGCATAGCCGTACCTGGCGCATCGCGCCTGGCTCCCTGGAACTGTGCGACACGGTAAGCGGCGCCTTCGGAAAGGCAGAAGCACACTTCCACTTGCATCCCGATGTCTGCATCATGGATGGGGGCTCGCAGCGACAATGCCTGTTGAAGTTACCGGAAGGCCAACTAGTCGACTTCGGGGTCACGGGGGGGGGAACGCTCAATATAGTGGAAAGCACCTGGCACCCGCGTTTCGGACAATCCCAGCCGACAAGCTGCCTGGTGGTGCGGTTGACGGGAGCGACGCTGACAAGCGCAATCCATTGGCACCCTGCGAGAGAAAAGTAGGTCGAAGTTCCCCGTCCCCAGAAGCGTTGCATCGATAGCAACGACGTATCAGAAAAAGGTGGCGCGCCATGGAAACAGAAGTGGCGGCCATCTTTGCATGGTATGCTGCGAGTCCTTTTCTGACGCAATTAAGCCATTGGCCGGATTTATAACTTGCGTTCATGCTCTTTCAGCAGCAGCGATCAAACAGACATGCCTGCGCATGGGCATGAAATAGATCACCGCGCATGGCCGGTGCTTTATGAGATGCCGTTGCAAACAGATACAAAACTTACTTTATCTTACAGAATCAACTGTACCGCCGTCATAAAATACCGCAAGAATCTTATCTTATAACAATGCAAAAAATACTGATTACTGGCGCCAATGGCTTTGTCGGCACCGCGCTGTGCGAAGAACTGGTGCGGCGCCAACTCCGGTTTTCCGCAGCCGCGCGAACAAAACTGACGCCATCCATGTTTCCAATCGGTGATTTGAGCGCGACAACAAAATGGACTGAAGCACTGGAATCTTGTTCCGTTGTCATTCATTTGGCAGCCCGAGTACACGTCATGCAGGAAAACGCTGCGGATGCATTGGGTGCTTACCGGGAAATCAACGTTGCGGCAACAATGAACCTCGCACGACAGGCCGCACAACACGGTGTGAAGCGATTTGTCTTCGTCAGCAGCGTGAAGGTGAACGGGGAGTCGACCTCGACGAAGCCCTTCACTGCGTCAGATATCGCAGCACCACAAGACCCTTATGGACAGTCCAAGCATGAAGCCGAATGTGCGCTGAGAGAATTCTCCCGACAAAGCGGCATGGAAGTGGTGATCGTGAGACCACCTCTGGTGTACGGTCCTGGCGTACGCGCCAATTTTCATCGCCTGATGCGGCTGGCCAAAACCGGGCTGCCGCTACCATTGGGCGCAGTACATAATCGCCGCAGCATGGTGGCCCTGGACAATCTCGTCGACCTACTCATACTCTGCAGCTCCCACCCCAGAGCGGCCGGTGAGACCTTCATGGTCTCGGACGACTGCGATGTCAGCATCGGACAATTGCTCAAGATGCTATCTGCGGCGATGGGCAAGCGTGCCTGCCTGCTTCCTGTACCTGCGTCATGCCTGACCTTCGTCGCCACAATGCTGGGTCAATCGATGCAAGCACGGCGCTTGCTGGAATCACTGCAAGTGGATATTTCGCATACTAAGCAAACTCTGGACTGGTTGCCGGTGGTGAGTCTGCCCGAGGCGGTTCGCAAAACTGCCTCCGCTTTTCTATCCCTCCATTAACGGTTCTAACATGAAAAAGTTTTTCGATTTCACTCTGTCGCTGATCGCACTCATCATACTGCTACCACCGATTGTCCTGGTTGCGCTACTGGTCAAAGTGACCTCACCCGGCCCAGTTCTGTACTGGTCAGACCGCGTTGGGCGGCACAATCGTATTTTTCGGATGCCAAAATTCCGTACAATGCGCACAGGAACCCCGGCCGTAGCGACCCATTTGCTGACCGACCCGAAGCAATTTCTGACCCCGGCAGGTTCATTTCTGCGTAAATCCAGTCTTGACGAGTTACCCCAGCTATGGAGCATCCTCTGCGGCGACATGAGTTTCGTGGGACCCCGTCCGGCCTTATTCAATCAGCAAGATCTGATTGAACTGCGCACACAGCAGGGTGTCAGCACAATCTTGCCGGGTTTGACCGGCCTGGCCCAGGTCAGCGGACGTGATGAATTGGCAATACCTGAAAAAGTACGGCTGGATGCCGAGTATATGCAGCGGCAATCTCTTTTCTTCGACATCAAGATTATTTTCCTGACCTTCCTGAAGGTCGTGCGCAGAGATGGCGTAACGCACTAGATACCGACTTTACCTTGATGTGGTTCCTGCCGTCGTATTGTTGAGCAGGCATCATAACAATACCACTGCTTAACAACACCATCACGCTACAATAGTGAAATGAAATCCTTTCTTGATATATCGCGTTTCCATAAACAAATGATCGCGGCAACGGCTGATTTATTTCTTTTGCCGTTGACATTCGCCCTTGCCATTCTTCTGCGGTATGACGTCGTCGATTACAATTTATTCCGTCAATATTTGTGGATTATTCTGGCAACTCCACTCATTTCGATTCCCCTTTTTATTCGCCTTGGTTTGTATCGCGCCGTCATACGCTTCATTGACCAGAAAATCGTTTACGTCATTTTATTGGGCGTGACGATTTCGGTGGCGCTGCTGGTAGCCTTGGGTGCATTCCTGACACATATGCAAGGGCTTTCCCGCGGTGTCTTTGGTATTTACTGGGTCAGTGCAATCACCTACGTGGTGGCAAGCAGATTTCTGGCGCGCGGCTTCCTGCTGCAAGCGAATGCCGAGCACAAGGCAGTCCGGGTTGCCATCTATGGCGCAGGCAAGGCGGGAACACAGCTAGCCACAGCCTTACGCGCCGGACACGAATATCAGCCGTTGGCCTTTATCGACGACATGAAGGAACTCAGAGGCACGACCATGGCCGGGATCAAGGTCCACGCCCCGTCGGACTTGGCGGAACTGATTGCCAAGCGAAATATCAGTGAAGTCCTGCTCGCCATGCCGTCGTTAACGAAAAGTCAGAAAAAACGCATTCTTGACAAGCTCGAAGTGTTCAAGGTGAAGATCAAGGTAACTCCTCCTGTCGAAAGCCTGGTCAGCGGCGAACAGCGCCTGCAAGATGTCCGCGACATTGAAATCGAAGACTTGCTGGGCCGTGACCAGGTAGCGCCGGACTTGAATCTGGTTGCCAGCTGCATCACCGGCAAGTCGGTGATGGTGACGGGCGCTGGAGGTTCCATCGGCTCCGAATTATGCCGCCAGATCATCCGCCTGCAACCGTCCAGACTCATTCTGCTGGAAATGTCCGAGTTCGCGCTGTACTCGATCAAGCAGGAGCTGAAGGGACTGAAGCAAGCGCATGGGCAGGAGCTCGAACTGGTCCCCTTCCTGGGCTCTGTGCTGGACACGGAAAAATGCACGATGATCATGCGTACCTTTACGGTGGAAACGGTATATCACGCCGCCGCCTATAAGCATGTACCACTGGTGGAGTATAACCCCGTCGAAGGGGTGCGCAACAACGTCTTCGGCACGCTCAGTATTGCGCAAGCGGCGATGGATACGGGGGTCAAGTGCTTTGTGCTGATTTCCACAGACAAGGCCGTGCGCCCGACCAATGTGATGGGCTCGACAAAACGCCTGGCTGAACTGATACTTCAGGCATTCGCACAGGAACGCGGCAAGACGCGCTTTTGCATGGTACGCTTTGGCAACGTGCTGGGTTCGTCAGGTTCGGTCGTCCCGCTCTTTCGCAAACAGATCATGGCCGGTGGTCCCATCACCCTGACTCACCCCGAAATTACGCGCTATTTCATGACCATTCCCGAGGCGGCGCAACTGGTGCTGCAGGCCGGCGCAATGGGCGAAGGCGGCGATGTCTTCGTGCTTGACATGGGGGCTCCAGTGAAGATTATGGATCTGGCCGAACGCATGGTGCATCTGAGCGGGCTGGAAGTGAAGAGCAAGTCGGCTCCAGAAGGCATCGAAATCGAACATGTCGGGCTGCGCCCCGGCGAGAAGCTATACGAAGAACTGCTCATCGGAGACAATGTCGAGGGGACTGAACACCCGCTGATCATGCGCGCGCAGGAATCTGAAATACCGCACGCTGAGTTGCAACTACTGCTGGCTGAGCTCGATGACGCCTGCAAGCGCTTTGCCTATGAGGATGTGCGAACCGTATTGCTGAAAGCGGTGAAGGAATATACGCCGCAATGCGGCATTGAGGACTTGATCTGGTCCGAAAAAAACAAAGCACGGGCATTGCGCTAATTTCGCCGCAAGCCTGGGAACTGCATCTAGCAGCGGAAGAGCAAGAGCTTGCATGCCTTCCCGTGGACATACTATTCATCTATACATAATTTGAGAAATCACATGAAAAAGCAGGAAGAGTTCGCCCAACACAGCACAGAATACAACGATGGTTTGATTTCCCTAACCGATCTCCTGAGTACACTGTGGCATGCGCGTCGCATAATTGCTGGAATCACCGTGGCCTTTATCGCCCTGGGACTGGGCAGCACACTGTATTTAGCCAAGTACAAGAGTGAGGGGTTTCTGCAATTTGGCGGCGCCATCCCCTTGTCGGCAGAAAAAATGTCAAAAACAAGAGACTTCAAGGAAACCGCTGCCGGCATCCAACTCAGCGATTACAAGCGCTACTCGGAGTCCATTGGTAGTCGCGGCCGCTTCGATGACTTTGTGCAAGCCGTCAAACTCGACAATACTCACGGAATCGCTGGTCTGCGCAAGAACATCACCAGTGAGAAAAACTTGAATGCAATCCTTGTGCCAATTTTCCCTTTCACCAAACTCGACGCCAAGGACTTGATGGAGCAGCCCAAGGAGAACAGCAATAATGTGATCGGTTTGCGCATCAGCTACGACGCAACGACCCCGGAGGAGGCGCAACGCATGGTCGCCCTGCTGGGCCGTTACACCATGGACACGATTGTTTACCTGATCTATACGGATTCGCTGCGCTTCAAGCACCTGGAAATTACCGCCAAAATCACCAAGCTGGACAATGACATCATTGGCAGCAAGGAAAAATTGGCCGAGTACGGCAGGCGCATCAAGGACCTCAAACAGATTGTTGCCCGCTACCCGAAGGCTGAAGCGCAAAATACATCACAAGTCGTCACCGTGACGGATGAAAACGCGCGTTACCTGTCGCCAGTGACGCAACTGATGAGTGCCGAGGTCGAGGCCAGTACTGCGGAAGAAGCCATTTACCAGGCTAAGCGGGAACAGCAACAATATCTGTTGTTACGTGATTACTACGATATCGCCAAAGCGACACTCGACGCCAACAAGTCAGGCGAGGCCGTGCTACGCGCACTGGAAGCCTGCAAGGAACGCGCATTCAAAACCAAAGACTTGAATGACGAACTGGTTAAAGAGGTGTACAACAAAATTACGGTCGACAATCAAAACTCTATCAATCTGTATCTGGAAAAAAGCCGCTTCATCGCCGGCCCGAGTTTGCCCGAAAACCGCACCACTCGCCTATCCACAGCCGTGATGGCGAGCGCCCTGCTTGGACTCTTCCTCGGCTGCCTGATTGCACTGGGCCGGCAATGGTGGATAGCAAATCGCGAGCAGTTGGCTGACTAAAGATGTGATGTCGGCAGCATGGTATTCATCTGCCGCAAGATTACCCAGTCCGGCCTGCCGGACTGGCAAACAGGCGCCGTCAATCGCTGCTTGATGTTGAAAGCCGGTGGTGTAATGCCCCCCTCCCGCCAATCTGTACCATTCGGTGCGTGCCAAAATGTAAAACGCGCCATCGCATCGACATGAAAATGCCTGGTGCGATGGCGCGCGAGAGCAGACGCTGTATTCTGACAGTAGCTCTTATTGCTTCAACAACCCACCCAGCAACGCCGCCACCTTTTGCTTCGGCTTGGCCGCGACAGGCGCCATGCTGGCAGCAGCCGGAGCGGCCGCCTTGGCCGGTTCATACGGCTTCAGGAACCAGGGATCAGCCTTTTCGCGGCGGGCGCCAGGACCAAAGGCGGGACGCGCACCGCGCTCGGCGGAGCGGCTGTCGCGGCTGCTGTCGCCAGCATGGCGGCTCTCGGGTGCACGTGCGGGACGCGCCTCGCCACCTTCGCTGCGGCGCGGCGGACGGCGTTCGCTGTCGCTGCTGCGGGCGGGAGCCGGATTGAAGCCCGTCAATTCGCCGCGCTTGATGCTTTGCTTGATGAGTTTCTCGATATCGGCCAGCAAGCGCTCGTCTTTATCCGAATAGATCGAAATGGCGTCGCCCGAGGCGCCGGCGCGGCCCGTACGGCCGATGCGGTGCACATAGTCTTCCGCGTTGTACGGCAAGTCGAAATTGATAACGCAAGGCAAGTCAGAAATATCCAGGCCGCGCGCCGCCACGTCGGTGGCGACCAGTACATCGATCTCGCCCTTCTTGAACGCTTCCAGCGCCGCCATGCGTTCCTGCTGGCTCTTGTCGCCGTGGATCGCCGTGGCGCTCATGCCTTCCTGCTCCAGCACGCGGGCCAGGCGCGAAGCGCCGATCTTGGTATTCGAAAATATGATGACCTGCTTCAGGTCGCGCTGGCGCAGCAGATGGGCCACCACGGCGTGTTTCTGGTCTTCTGTCACCTTGTAGATCACTTGCGTGACCTTGTCGGCCGTCTGGTTGCTGCGCGCCACTTCGATCGTCAGCGGATCGTTGAGGAAGGTTGCAGCCAGCTTCTTGATTTCTGGCGAGAACGTGGCCGAGAACATCAGGTTCTGGCGCTGTTTCGGCAGCAAGTTAATGATGCGCTGCAAGTCCGGCAGGAAGCCCATGTCCAGCATGCGGTCGGCTTCATCCATGACCAGCATCTGCACCTGGCTCAGGCTAATGTTCTTTTGCTCGATATGATCAAGCAAGCGGCCCGGCGTGGCGATGACGATTTCCACGCCCCCGCGCAGGAGGACGGTTTGCGGTTTCATGTCCATGCCGCCGAAAACGACAGTCGAGCGCAACGGCGTATGCTTGGCGTAGGCCTTGACGTTTTCGGCCACCTGCACCGCCAGTTCACGCGTCGGCGTCAGGATCAGCGCGCGCACCGGGTGGCGGGCTGGCGACATGCTGCTGCTGGCATGCGCCAACAGCAACTGGATGATCGGCAAGGAAAAACCGGCCGTCTTGCCGGTGCCCGTTTGCGCGGCGCCCATCACATCGCGGCCTTGCAGCACCACGGGGATCGCCTGTTCCTGGATCGGTGTCGGATGGGTGTAACCCTGATCGGTCAGTGCGCGCTGGATTTCAGGCGCGAGACCAAAGTCGGCAAAAGTCAGGCTGGGAGCAGCGGATGCGGCAGGTGCAGGTACAGGTGCAGCAGCGACGGGCGCCGCTTCAGGGGCAATCGCCGGGCTGGGCGTAGGAGTCGATTCGGTTTCAGACATAAATTTTCTGGTGTGCCTCCGCACTGCGGAAGCCATGCTTTCTCAATAAACAACATTTCGGGGCACAGGCAGCTCCGTCTTGCAAGCCATGGATCATCGTTCTTGCGGCACCTCTGTGCTCCGGGACATGCTGTATGGCGTATGCGGGAGCGTCGAAGAGATGTGCTGCGATGGCGGCGGAGATCGCGCCGGCGGAACATCGCGCGCAGAAGATACAATATCAGTACTATAAACGATACCCTAATTCACCGCAACTGTACACGGAAACCGTGATTTTTGAGCAAAAAGCGTTCCAGCAATGGCACGCCGGAATGCCGTATGATGCGAGCTCCGCCGTCGCCTGCCCTCACCATGCCCACCCCGCCTTCACCCCACGATCCGCAACCACAAGCGCCCAGCAAGCCTGGCAATGACGAGTGCTGCCACAGCGGTTGCACCTTTTGCGTACTGGAAATGTACCAGGAAGACCTGGCCGCCTACGAAGAGGCACTGAGGGCATGGCAACAGCGCCAGCAAGCCGCTGCCGCGCCCCCCCCCCCCCAAGGCATCATGACACCGCGCAAGCGCGCTTAATTTCTTAGATTCGGCCGCCGCGGCCGCCTCTTCCAACAGGGCCGCATTTTGCTGCGTGACCTGGTCCACCAGCACGGATCCCGCCTCGACTTTCTCGACCGAATCACCGATCAGGACCTCGATACCTTGGCCGCCGCAGCCGAGCGCTGCGCCAGATTGCGCACTTCGGAGGCCATGAGGGCAAAGCCGTCCCCCCGCTCGCCCGCACGCGCGGCCTGGACGGCGGTATTCAGGGCCTGCATCAATTGCCCTGTTTCATCTTGCGATTGCACAACGATATGCGCCGCCAAGTCGCCGGCCGCCACCTGGCTCGCCACGCTGCGCGCCACGCACAGTGCCAGCAGCATGCCGATCAGGCTGGCGCGCGCGGCCGCATACGTTGCGTTGGCGCTGGCACTCGAGCGCACGCCGCCGTCCGTGTGAATCGACACCAGCTTATCGAGAGTCACCATCCTGTCCGCCATGACCTTGGCCGACGGCCCCACGGCCAGCGCGCGCGCCTCTTCCTTCTTCATTTCAAGCGACAGGCTCAACATGGAGCGCTCGAAGACCTCTTGTTCGCCCGGTTCGGAAATCAGGCGACGGTAGTTGTCCCCATCGGCCTTCAGCTTGGTCTGCGTTTCCGTCATGCGCGTTTCGTTCTGCGCCATGTCGGCATCCTGCGCGGCCAGCACGTGCGCCAGTTCCCAGCGGCGGAAATCGCTGACATCGCTGCGCATGGACATGGCTGCCAGCACGCTGGCCATCCAGTTGGTGGACAGGTCCGTCGACGCGGTATTGGTGCGCGCCATGCAAAAGCTCGCCGACACGCCCAGCGCTGCCGTCAACAACAGCACGGCGCCAAACGTCAAGATCAGCTTGGTGGCAATGTTCAGATCAACAAACCATTTCATGCGTTGCTTTCCTTCATTAAACGGGTAAGCGAGACAAGACAGGCGCGCGCACCGCCACCTGCACGACGCGGGCAGTGAGGGCAGTGAGGGAAGATTAAGCGGAACTGACCAGGGTTGAAGAGCAAGCGCAGCAGCTCCTATCGAAACGCGGGTCTAATTTCCACAAGGCAATATTTCATCGCCGTTGCACTACCACGCAGAGTGGTTTGACCGCTGCTTGTGGCCAAAGTTCGCGTGTAGCGGGCAGCGTGTCGCATTTTTGCCCAGACACCGTTGCGTCCACAGGGAAGAATGCAGAAGCAGGCGTAGGAGTTGGATGACACGAGGCAATGTTCCTAGCCTACATAAGCACGTCGACTCATCCGATGCCCAGCAGCGTCCCCTGGTCCTATAGTGGATACAAGATTCAGCACAACGCTAGCAAGCCAGAAAAGCAGCGCCATCCAACAAAATCAGAAGACGAGGCCCTACCATGTACAAAGCTTATAGCAACCTGACCCCAGTCACGCATAGCCACGCCGCCCAGCACAACTGGCAAGCCGCACCAGCCACGCCCATGATCAGCATCACCGGTGCGCAACAGAACGAATTGCTGCGCGCCTTGTCGCGCGCCGATCTGGAGCGCCTTTTTTGCCAGTTGGAACTGGTCGCTTTACCTGCCGGCAAGCACCTGTACGATTGCGGCGGCAAGATTGAATACACGTATTTCCCCACCAATGCCATCGTTTCCCTGCTGTATGTGATGGAAGACGGCGCCACCACCGAGATCGCCGTCATCGGCCGCGAAGGTGTCGCTGGCGTGGTGCTGTACGAAGCCGAGCGCGCTACCTGCACCGCCATCGTACAGACGGCTGGCTACGGCTACCGCTTGAAAACTGCCTTCCTGCGTGAAGTGTTCAATGAGGGTGGTGCGCTGGCGCAATTACTGATGCGCTACACCAGCGCCATGTTTGCGCAAATGGCACAGAACGTGGTGGGCGGCCGTCATTGCAGCATCGAACAGAAACTGTGCCGCTGGCTGTTGGACCGCCTTGACCGTTCCCTGTCGAACGAACTGAAGGTCACGCAAGACACCATGGCCAACATGCTGGGCGTGCGCCGTGAAAGCGTCACCGTTACGGCCCGCAAGCTGCAGGACGAAGGCTTGATCCAGTACCGCCGCGGCACGGTCGAAGTGCTTGACCGCGAAGGCCTGGAAGTGGCCGCCGGCAATTGCTACAAGGCTGCCCGTGCCGGTTTCGAGCAGTTTCGCAGCGGCATCAGCGCACATAACTAAGTAGCCAGAAGTAAACCAGTACAGGGTGTTGCGACAGGAAAGCAACACCTTGTAGCGCCAGTATTGCCTTGCGCCATTCCAGCCTCTATCATCCTCGTAGAAATTACCACATGGAAACTTTAGTTTCCATTGGCGTATATGACGCGTGGTTTGACTAACAACTGGAGTCCGTAAGCATGAAACAGCACCATCTAATCGCCGCCTTGCTGGCTGGCATGTTCTGCGCAAGCCAAGCCCAGGCAGAAATAGCCATCGCGGCCGACCTGGGCACGACTGGCGTTGGGGCGCACCTGAGCGTGCCACTGCAATCGAACCTGAATGCCCGTTTCGGCGTAGGCTTCCTGAACTACTCCTACGACTCCAGCACCGACGATGTCGACTACAAGCTGAAACTCAAGCTACGCACCTTCGATGCCCTGCTCGACTACTTTCCCATGGACGGGGCCTTCCGCGTGAGCGGTGGCGTGGTGTATAACGGCAATAAAATCGATGCCAAAGGCAAGCCGAACAAGGCTGGCAGCTACACACTGAACGGTAATACCTACACGGCAGCCAGTGCGGGCCAACTGGACGGCACCATCGATTTCCGCAAAGTCGCGCCCTACATTGGCATCGGCTGGGGCAATCCGGTGAAAGAAGCTGGCTGGGGCATTTCCACCGACATCGGTGTATTGTTCCAGGGAGCGCCGAAAACCGCGCTGCGCAACAGCGGCTGCGACCCATTGGTGTGCGCCGCCCTGAAAACGGACGTGGCCGCTGAAAACGACAAACTGTCCGACAAGGTCAAGGATTTCAAGGCGTATCCGGTGCTGCGCATCAGCGCCAGCTACCGCTTCTAAACAGCTTCCTGCAGCCTGGCGCCAACCCGCCAGGCACCCTATCGAGGCACGCTACGGCGTGCCTTTTTTGTATCCCGGGCACTTGAAAAGCGCTGCAGGCCAGGCACTGTAGCACGGCGCGCCTAACGGGCGGCAACGCTGGCGACCGGCCACCAGCCCGGCCTGGCATCTTCAAACGAGTGGTACTCGGGCGCAAAGGCTGCATGGGCAGCATCATCAAAACTGCCCACCAGCAAGGCTACCGTCGGCGCATCGTCGATGGCGCCGATGGAACTGCCGCAAGCGGCGCAAAAGCCCCGGCTGGAATACCCGGAAGAACGGTAAGTGGCAGGTGCATTGGCCGTGCCCAGCTGCCAATTGCGGCACGAGCAGCTGTGCGGATTGCTGCCCTTACCGGTCACCTGGAACCGCACGGCGCCACATAAACAGCCGCCTGTCTGCACCACTTTCTCCATTGCCTCTCCTCGTTTGCACGGTTGCGTACCCCGCCAGCTGGCACGTACCCGGTACAATATTGCCATAAACCCCTCCCTGGCGCGGCGCGCAGCGCAAGGCGCCTGCACTATGAAAGAATGAATGGAAGACATCAATTGCGAAGGCTTGCCGCATATCCGCGTACTGGCAGGCGAAAACACAGACGGTCCCGTGTATGAAACCCTGCCGGCACGCCAGATTGACGAGCACGTCTACGAACTGCTGGCCTCGCCCGGCCTGACCCTGAACCTGGCGCGCGGCGACATCGTCAACATTGCCGACCCGCTGGCCCCCGCCGAAGTATTAAAGCGCGGTGGCAACTTCTGCATCCAGATCTACGCCGACGACGTACCGCAAGAAGCAGTGGACCAGCTCGAACGCGACGTGCAAAGCCAGCTGGGCGGCACCCTGGACGGCCAGTACAAGGGCAATCTTACCTTCAGCGTGCCGGGACACCACGGCATCTACAACGTCAACGGTCCCTTCGATGCCTTCCGCACGGCGACGGGCGTGGAATGGTACTTCGCCAATATCTACGTCAACCTCGATAACGACGATGATGAAACCTTGCTCAACTGGTGGGTGGATATGTAAGCATGCCCGTGCGCCAGGCAGGGCCATGACACATGTCAATGCTCCGCACGGCTCTGACACACATCAAGCTGCTTGCCCGCGCCCTGCGTACGCGCTCTCTATCGTCAACCACAGAGAGAAACGATAAGCCCTACATTGCGCGCGCCGACGATGCAAAGCCAATCGTGGGAAATGGCGAGTGCGTTACCCTGGTCAGACACCTCGCTGGCGCCCGCGCCGCTTCGCTTTGGCGCGAAGGAAACAACCTGCCGGACCTGCTGGAAAAAGGCGGCATGTCGAAAGGCACGGTGCTTGCCACCTTCGTCAACGGCCGCTATCAGAATCTGCGGCAAGGCAACCATGCGGCGCTGTTCATCCGCCAGGTGCCTGGCGGCATTGAAATTTTCGACCAGTGGCGCAACCACAGGCCCGCGTGATTTACTTTGGCCGTTCGGCGGCAGGGGCATCGAATCGCCCCGAACTCTATTCGGTGGTGGAATGAAGCCGCTCGCACTGCTGGCATTGCTCATCGGTGCGGCAGCGATGTGGCCAGCTGCCGCAGCTCCCTTTGCGTCCGTTTCTTGCCCACAAGCAGCGCCATCAACCGGGAACCTGCCAGCCGCCAAGCTCGACGGCGTGCGCGTGCTGTCCTATCCGGCGGATCAGCCGCCGGCAGACGGTGAAGCCCTGCCTATCCTGGCCCCGGTCAGGGAATGGACACGCGCCGGCACCTTGTATCAACGCTGGGACATCAATTTTGATACCCCCAATATCTGTTCCAGGTGGACTGCCTGTATGCCGGTACCGAGCGCTACCTGCGCATGGCTTTGCCAGGCGTCAAACAGTGCGTCGCAGCCGTTACACAGCGAACGAATAGCCCTCCACATTCAGCTCGCGTCCCCGCTCCGCGCACAGGCGCTGCAATGGCGCAACATCGTCGTAGCGCGCATGGCGCTGGTCCGGGCGCGGATGCAAGGTGATGCCGGCGGCGCCCAAGTCGAGAAAGCGCGCGGAAAACGCCAGCAGGTCCGGGAAGTTGCGGCCGCGCGAATTGCGCAGCAGGGCGATTTTATTGACGTTGACAGAGAGCTGGGTCATGAAAGGGAATGGAGTGAAGGTAACGGGTCTGGCAGCGATTGTAGCGGATCGCCCGCACAGGGCACGGCCAACCGAACTCAGCGCTACGTGCTACGATGCAAGATAGATTTCCACGCTTTCAACAACATGCCATGAAATACAAATTATTCCTGTTTGACCTGGACGATACCCTCCTCGATTTCAGGGCGTCTGAAAAACGCTCGTTCCTGCACACCATGCACGAACTGGACTTGCGCGACAGCATCGACGCGCTATTCACTCAATACCAGGCGATTAACGTCGACTTGTGGAAACGTTTCGAGACGGGTGACGTGAGCAAGGATTTCCTGAAAGTGGAGCGCTTCCGCAAGACGTTTGCACTGAACGGTATCGCCATCGACCCGGAACTGGCCAGCCGTTTGTATCTGGAGTCCCTGCCGGACACGGTCGTACTCATCGATGGCGCCAAGCAAGTGTGCGACACGCTATCGCGCATCGGTGAGGTGGGCATCATCACCAACGGCGTCGAATCCATCCAGAACCGCCGTATCGCCGCATCCGGCCTGAGCGACTACATTTCCTTCGTCGCCACCTCTGAAGCGTGCGGCCACGCCAAGCCGGACGTGCGCTTCTTCGAATACGCGGCCAACATGGCGCGCACATTCCGCAAGGAGACAACGATCATCATCGGCGACCGGCTGGACGCCGACATCCTCGGCGCGAACCGCTACGGCATCGACAGCTGCTGGTTCAACCCGGACAGCATGGCCAATGCCTCGGCCGCCATCCCCACCTATGAAGTGGCCAGCCTGCATGACATCGTGCCGGCGCTGGACGTGGTGCCGATCAACTTGAAACAAGCTTGATCGGTAACAAGCGCGCTACTTGAAATACGCTGCCAGCGGCACGAAAACATGCCGCTACTCGCGTACCATCAGGACTTGACCATCCCTGGTGCCAGCCCATGCCTCCCTTCATCGTCCTGCTCGCCACAGCGGCCTTGATCCTGTTCCTTGCCATGCTGGCCACGCGCCAGGCTGCCAAGCCCCGCAGGCCGCTGAGGCTGCAAAGAAAACCCGTCATGACGGCGCGCGAACAACAGATGTCCCAGCTGCTGCAGACGGCCTTGCCAGAATGCACGGTGCTGGCGCAAGTGGCGTTTTCCGCGCTGGTGACGGCGAAGGGATGGGCAAACAGAAACCGTTTCGACCGCAAGGTGGCCGATTTTGTCCTGTGCAGCCAGCAACTGAACGTCATCGCCATCATCGAGCTAGACGACCGCAGCCACGCTGGCCGCGAACGCCACGACAAGGAGCGCGACGCCATGCTCAGGCTGGCCGGCTACGTGACCTTGCGCTATGCAAACTTCCCCACCCAGCAGGCGCTGCGCGCCGACATCGAAAAACTGCTCACGCAAAAAGTTGGAGTCAAGGCAAGTCCCCTGCCCGCCTGATTGCGCCTCCAGAGATCAGTCGCGCGTCAGCACTTCCAGCAACTCAATCTCGAAGATCAAATTGGAATTCGGCGGAATCAACCCTACCTGACGTTCGCCATACCCCAACGCCGCCGGCACCCACAGCTTGCGCGTGCCGCCGACCTGCATGCCGTGCAAACCCACAATCCAGCCCTGGATCACCTTGTTATTGCTCAACACACTGCGGAAAGGTTCACCCCGCTGATGCGACGAGTCAAACTCCGTGCCATCTTCCAGCCAGCCCCGGTAGTGCGCAGTGATCAGCGCACCGCGCGCCGCCGCCTTGCCGTCACCCACCACGATATCGTCAATCTTCACTTCAGCCGTCATCTTGTTTCATCCTTCATCAAAGCACCAAGCCGCGATTGTACGACAGCACGAAAAAAGCCCCGGCAGTCACCCGCCGGGGCTCATTCTATTATTGCTAAATTCTGGTGGGCCTCCCGTGAGTCGAACACGGCACCAACGGATTATGAGTCGCTAGCACATCCCAGCTATATCCATGCATTAAGCATAAAATCAACAAGTTACTGGAATCTGAACAACATTGCACCTGCAGTATCCAGCAATGCTGTTGACAGTTTGTTGACAGCATTCGAGCAATGGTGAATAGACAAGCATGATGAAATCGAACACCTTGGGGCTCGGCCCCAAACCCCGCCGAGCGCCCTCGGTCGTCAGGGCGGGGATACCCTCCCCCCCTAACGACAAGCGTATTTTAAGGTGGCCAGTCAAGGGACCGCTACGCTTCGTACTCACCCGTTCGTTTTTTTGAGAAAAAACCTCAAAAAATCCGCTGCGGCTTCCGTGCGACCCTTGACCGAAGTAAGGTATCTTACATAACAAAAATATATTCTTTAGAAAAAATTCTCGCAATACTCATATCAAAGCGAATGAGCACTTGCAAAAAGTGGCTTCCATGAAAATTCCCGCCCTCTCGTATCTTCACCTTTTCCATGGCACCAAAAAAATGGAATCGTGGATTTTGGCAAAGAATGAGAAAATGCAATTAATAATGCCATATTTCCTGCACCCAATGCGCAATCATGAATCCTACGTTCTGTCCAAGCCTTGCCCTTGCCTTCTTGATAACTTCTAAAAAGCTGGACACCAACTTTTCGGCAAAAATTAATTGCCTCCTCACGACGGCTCCCCCATCTAGTATCCAGGAAAGCTTGTGGAACAATATCTAAGTCTGGAAAGCGAAGTACTTCTTTTCCATGATCGTCCAATTCATACAAAGAACCTGCCTCTAAATTTGCACGCCCAGAATCCGATAAAACCTCAATCAAACTATCAAAAACCACATTAACTGAGATATCTAATTTTTTTATTGCTTGCTGAATTTTATAAATACCAACATCAGTCGCCAATGAAAAGAAGACGTTAGTAACCAAAGAGTTTAATCTTCCAATTTCAGTAAGCCGCGCACATTTCGTATATCCGCTAATTCCCATTAGGCTATAAAAAAAATCACTAATTTCAATTCCTGTAAAAGCTCCATCCTCGAAAACATAACTATCGACAACAACATCACTTTCTAGAAACTCGCGATATTCCAAAACCTTATTATCAGCTATTAAATGAGAAAGCTGCTTTCTTATCATTACAGAAATTGAGTCAGCACTTTTCCCATTTTCATACCTAATAATGCAAATCTGTTTAAATTCTTTGTTTTCCGAGTAATTCCGCTCAAAAGAGCGTGTCATATCTTGGGAAGAAATAACTTTAAAATTCCTCAACAATCGCTCCCCGACCCAACGGTAACGACCATCACTAATTTTGTCAAACTGATCAAGCCATTGCTCGATTTCTTTCTCAGCAAGGGCATCATGTTGCCACTTGTTCACTTCCCTAACGACAGAAGACTTCCAGTCTAGCTTCCACTCCTTCAATCGAAGTTCAAGCAAGCCATCATTGAGATGTTTGAAAGTAGAACAACTCACAAATTCTGTATGCTTCACCCACGTTATTTGCCGTTTTAGATCACTACCAAAATCATCAATCACTATATAGCGAATATTATCTGATTTATCTACTAAGCCAAACTCATGAGAACGCCGCCTAACGGCAGCTTTGGCGTGACCTAAGCTATTAACGTATTGATCCTCAACCTCAATAAGAAACAGGGAGTCGCTGATCCGCCAATCGTTTATCGCAAATTTATCGAGTATTTTCTCAAGCGATGCAAAACGTTTTTTTGGAAAGACCAAAGCGAGAACTATCCCCTCCTTAGCGGCCATTCGTTTTATTAATTGCATCTAAGAGAATTCCTGCAGGAATTGCTAATTGTCTGATTTGTTCCGACGTCATCGAATCAATTGAATTTTTAATTGCCACCCTTAAGAAATCATCAGAAATTGGCACTTTCTGGGACATCACCTGCTTTTCAAAGCTAGGTTTAACTAAAGACTTATCGACTGGCGCATCATTAATTCTTGCGGATGCAACACCATCGGCAACAATTGGAAACTCTCCAGCATTGAATGCGTAAACATTGTCAATTCCTTGGCGCCCAGAAATTCTCAAAATTCCAGAGAAATTTTTCTCAACAAAACTTCTAACTGAACCATAATTACTTCTTATGTTACTATCAGGAAACTGCTTCTTTACTATATCGCCAATCTTAGCCCCCAATATTGTAGGTGATTTTTTAGATTCATCAAGAAATAATTGATTTAATATTGCGATATTTTCGGGACTAAACATTAGCATCAGCCTTTTAGAATTTATATTAAAAAAAAACCCTGAAGGATTTCTCATTCAGGGAATTTTTTATCGGCGAGAGTATCTATGGATTCTAGCCGCAATGTTTGGTTAGTAGCGCTTAATTAAGGCGCACTCGAAGTACCCAAGAACCTAGAAATTGAGCACTATCAGCAGAGTCAGAGAGGTCCGTTCTGCACCACAATGAATACCTTGCCAGCGCATCGAAATAAAACCGACTATACCAACAAAATATTTCCCCTAAAGCTATAGGTTACGGCCACCAAGGTTTTCTTTAACAAAGAAATATGGATCGATCGCATCACTCCTGCGAGCCGTACCTGTTAGCTCCACCACCAGAACTACATCATAGCATAATCAATTCATCAGGTGCCACACAACACACCGGACAGCTGGAAAAATTCGACATTTGTCAACGACTATGTCACAAACGCTCATGAAAGATGTTACTGACAGTACTTCCAAGTGACAAAAGATAGACATTAATGCAATTTTGAATATTTGACAACTACTTTATCTGCCCATAGTTTAGGCAGGAAAATCAAGTGGCGAGGATTTAAATGTGCAAATTGCAACATTTCGATATCAACAATCATCATCCTCACCAAAGACATCGGCACCAACGCGCATAGATAAATGCCCATTATTAATGGCAGGGCATCAACTTAGCTCACAAAATGCGCTATGTGCTCCCATCTCAGGACACCACTTACAAGCAGTGCAAAACCTATTTAATTATAGTTAACTGAGGTCGAACCTTCGCTGGCGCAGACGCAGACGACAGCACAACATCCTTTTTATCCGGCACAGCTCCCACTTTCAATAATCCATAGGTAAGTTCATCTATCTCATACGTCGTAACGTGAAGATCTCGCGCAATATCGGCACGCCCCACCCCCTCGTCACGAAGTACATCAAAAACCTTCTCCAAAAGCTGCGACGTCTCCCTCGGTACAGACTGTGGCTCGCTTGTGCGATAACCAGCCTGGGCGATCTGAATGCATAGATTCCGATTGATCCATTCGGTAGTGAGGCCAACTGAACGCAAACGATAATTCAATGCAGCAACCGACACAGCCCAATGTTTTTTTACACGTATTAAAGTTTCCAACGTAGGAAATCGCAAACCAGTTGCAAGTACGCTTTTGGCAGGCATCAAGAAAGCCGAAGCAAAAGCATTTGCCTCCTTCTCTGCCTCAAGTCCATGTGGCTGGCCATGTCGATGCATTACCAAATGCCCCAGCTCATGCGCAGCATCAAACCTACTATGCTCCGCTGTTTTCAACGTATTAAGAAACACGAAAGGTGTTCCATTCCACCACATTGAAAATGCATCAACTTCTTTGGCATCAATTGCCAAAGAAAAAACACGAATACCTTTTGCCTCCAAAAGATGAACTAGATTTTTGACCGATTGCTCACCCAATGACCAATGACTACGTAACGCCTCTGCTGCAGCCTCAGGGCTGCTGTGGCGTCCTAACTCAGGTAAATCAGGTGACGGCAAGTTAAAACGCTTCTCGATCCACTCATTCAATTGAACAGCAATCGCCCCTGCCCCGAGAGCGACATTCCTCAGCGTCGCACTCATCTTCGTCATTGCTCTAAAACTTACAGCATCCGCCTCAAGCTCTTCAACTGCCTCATCTTGAAAGAAAAAAGTTTCTGGAAATTTGAGCAACTGAGCAAGAGATCTCAAACGTTCAGCATCCGGGGGGAACTCTCCTGTTTCATATGCCGTAATTGATCGCGGCGTTATCCCTGCTTGCTTTGCGAGATCAGTCTTCTTTAAGCCACGTCTAGTACGGGCAAAGGTCAACCGTGCAGGGTTGAAAGTTACAGAGCCCTGATCACCCTTTCCTCTCGACAGATACGTCAAATTGGGGGCCATCGTCATCTCCAAAGTTAATCTCAATACCATCCAGCGGAATCGCTGGAAAAATAATACGTTCCTTCCAAGAGCGAATTTTTCCGCCTACCATCTGCATCGGCAGAGAAAGTTCAAAACGCACCTCATTTTGAGCGACGTGATAGAGCAGAATCCACATACTGTGAAGGGATTCATCATCTCGGCCAGGTAACATGGGAATTCCATCAAACAGCGATAGCTGGCGTTGATTCACAGCAATCGCCTCCTCTGTACTTGCCCCCTTAGGAGCACGATTAGAAGGAGTAGCGCTCGTACCAGTTTCCCGATCGCCAGTCTGCACAGCTATCGAAATTTTCCGTTCATCATGAACACACAATGGAAAATTATTCTCGTCCGTAGGGAACCAACCTAACGGCACGCACTTGTCTCGCAACGCACGTACAGTCTCACCCCACTGGGCATATCCAGGATAAGTTTTTGGATGATGTGATGTGCCGGCAGTACGAGCGTGTACCCCTTCCATAACAACATCCTGAAACAGACCAACCGTCAAGCCAAAGAGTTCTTCAAGACGTGAGACTTCAGTACTATTTTGCTGCTGTTGATGCGCGCTCATAGGGTTCCCCAAAGTAGTTACTTCCTGAATTTTAACCTCAACTGAGGTAAAAAAACAAGAAGTATAGAAAAATGGACCTTACACCAAACAGCCGCACATGCAAATTAAGAAAAATTTCCATGGATGCATCTCTCAAACTAGCCATGTAAACGTAGAGGCTATCCTCGTCGTTGAAACGGCTTATGACGTTCAACGCTCCATTGACTGGCATACCGAGGAATTTTCACGCATAAACACTCAGATTGCTAGAGCCGCTCGGGTTTGCCCCTGAAGGGCAACTAGACTTCAGCACCAACATGCAAGAATATAATCATCCGCTCAACCCAAGGCGGCGCAGCTCAAACTTCAAGGCGACCTGCTGGCCTGACATCAAAACATGCTCTCCTTCGCGCCAATCGCCACAAGACACATCGTCAGCACTTACACCAGCGGCGTGTAGCTCATGAGCCAGGTCAAGCAAATCGGAGCGCTCTATCCAACGCCCATCTTCCATCTTGGCGGCGAAACCGGCATCAGTCAGGCGAACATATGTTTTCATTATTTTTCCTTTGATCATTGGTACGGGGTAACGATTTCCCATCGCCTTGATCGCGTCGGTGTCAGTACCGACAGCTAGGTATTAGCGACTTTTCACGGTAAATTCTCGTTGATAAAACCGGTCAAGGCCTTCAAAGTTTCCTGACGGACGAAGCCCAAAATATGTACGCATAAACACTCAGAAGTCGAGTGCGCGTCGTGATTGAGCCGAGTTGCCATCCTCATTTAGCTGAGCCTTTACCCCGTCCAACCATTCCATGATAATCCCAGAATCGCAACAACATACGACGATGAAACGTTCGTTCATCAGCCAGTTGCAGCTGTTGCAAATAGCAATACAATTTACCCTAGTCCTCTAAGACCTTTGCAGATACCACGAGCACTAGATCGGTCTGAGTCTTGCTGTCCGACCCAGCGGACCATGATGCAGGCAGGAAACTCAACCCGGATTTCGATTCCGACGACTGGGTATCCTGCAAGCCGCCCAACAGTATTACGTCACCGTCTTTGAGACCTACGGTGGTAGTCAACTGGCGCAGGATGAGTGTCGGAGACCCGACAAGCCCGCTACTATTTGCCTTGAAGCTACTGATCTGCGCGTCCACGTCCAGGCTAATTTCTCCGCTCCCCAATACGCGAGGCAAGGCGTCAATAATGACCCCGGACGGCGTATACACGATGTTTTGAACCCGATTGCCTGCATTGTCGTTGCCACTACTGGAAACAGTGGCCGTCTTGTCACCCACCGTCAATTTAAGCTTGGTCCTGTCATAGCCAACAAGACGGCTGTTCGTAACCTGCTTGAAACGGGTATCGCTGTTCAGCGCATCGATAACCAGCTCAAAGCGTGTGTTCTTCAGACTGATGACCGAACCTGAATTAGTTGTACCGAGCGAGGCTCCCAGCTTGGCCCCCAGAAAGGAAGCCGCCAATGAAATTCCTCGGCCAGAGCCGCTGCTGTTAGTGACTTCAATCCACGATGCCGAGACGTCGACCATCTTGGCGTGCGTGTCGAGACTACGGCACAACGAAAGCATCTTGGACACAGCTGCTTTAGAGCCAGTAAGCACTACCAATTCGCCAGCGACGGTGGCCGCCTTAGCACCGAAACCAGCGGCGACAACTGCGCTCACAAATTCGCTGGTCCGGTGAATGGGAGCAAAGAGTTCCGATTCTTCGTCTTCTTTCCGCGTTTGAAAACCTGCGGCATCTTGCATCACGTGACCATCGATGCCCATCGGCGCGATTTGCGGGCTACCGAGGCTCATTGCCTGACTAGCCGAGTGCGCAGGTAGCTGCTGGCTTGCAATGACATCCTGAGGGCCGCTCTCACGATTCAGCGACAAGTAGTAGATACCGCCCTTGAGCGTTGTCGCAATTCCTTCGCGAAGCAGCAGGTCTTCAACGAAGCGTGGCAGCTCGGTGAGGTCGATGTTCTTTACTTTGATCGTAATTCTTTTGTCGATTCCGATAACGTCGGGTGATACCACGAAGTCCCGATGCATGATCGCCTTAAACATGGCTTCGCCGAACGCCATCAGCGGCGTAGCATCAAAGCTCAATGAAACCGGAGCCGGAGCAGGTGCGGCAAACGCAAAGACCGGGGCGAGGAGAAGGGAAGACAGGAAGCGTCTCATTGCGCACCTCCTCTGACCCACAGACCTGTCTCGATTTCGGCCTCCCAGCCGCTGGCACCAGACTTGAAGCGCAGCGGCGATACAACACGGCCATCGGAAAGAACCACGCTCACCGAACCGGAATTGGTGAGAAACCCTTTGCCAGTAACGGTCTCGGAGAACTTGACCGGCTTGGCAGCATCGGCCACGGCGACAGAGGGGGTGAAAAACATCGGTCTAAGTACATGGGAGCCTACGCCCCCGAGTACGAGGCCAAATATTAGAGCGATTGCGAGAAACTTGGTCATGTGCTTGTGCGGTGGTTTGGGAGGAATCGGGCGGACTGCGAGCAGTTCGTAGTCCTGGGGAATACGTAAAGGGCCAACGAAGCTAGGACGGATGCCAGTGCGTGACTGCAAGTGCCAGCTAGGCAGCAAGCAGTGGATAGCGTGCGGGTAGCTGTCCGAGAACACTTGTGTGGTGTTATAGGCCCGGTTCAGGTCATCACCCCGGAAGTGCCAGCGGTCGGCTACGACGCCATCCGGAGAGCAACCGAGGCGCACCACCCCGATATGCATGCGGGGCAGTGAGCCGTCGCTGAAGCCAGCCGTGATCAGCTTGAAGGCGGCCGAAACAAACGGCACTTTCATCCGATCGAGGCGGTTCATGCGCACCACGTACTCGAACAGGCTGTCGCGCAACTGCTTGTCAATCTGGCTGATGTTCTGGCAGATGAAGTACACATCCCATCCGTACTTACGTGCATGGATCGCCCATTCCAGCAGCTCCTTACGTCCGCCAGCTTGAAAGTCCCGGGTATTCAACCAGGACGCGCATTCGTCGAGGAACAGCGCCCCATTGTGCGACTCATCGAAACCGGGGAGAAGCTGCGGCGCGGGCGGCGTGTACTCGATCCCCTTGGCGGTGTATTTGAGCACAGGCTCGAAGTCGATGAAGCGGTTGCCTGATCCAATGGCGTACAGGTCCGCTGCCGTGGGTTTGTCCGGCACACGAATAACGGTCTGCTTCGACTGCCCCGGCATCATATGCTCCATGAACACGTCACAGTTAGTCGCAACGCGCTTGCCAGCGCGCAGGTAGTCGCGCAACCGCTTCATCGCGCCCTTGCCTTTACCGCTTCCGAGCTTGCCGGTGATAGCGTAAACGGCCATGTCAGATCAGCTTGTCGAGGATGGTCTTCTTATACGTGTATAGGGCGCATGCTGCCCACACGCTGCAATACACGCTGGCGAGCGTGTACGTGACCGGGTTGAATGCAAGCGACAAGCCCACAGCGAAGTTAGGGTGAGACTGGCTAATGCCTTGAATGACGGGACCGCAAACAACGTTTGCGCAGACCTGGCCAGCGGCCCATAACGCTGCGACCATTGCCGTTAGCGTGGTGACGGCCCAAACGCGCATCCCGACTTTGGCGGTATTCTCGAAGCCAAGATAACCAATAAGAGTTGCCCACATGATGATGCTCCTAGTTGACGGCCAGTGCGGCCCGAATTTGCTGGACACAGCCCAGTAGACAGAAGAAAGCCAAGACGCCATTAATGAACGTCTGAAAAGTGGCAAGTGGGGAGCAAATATCCATCATCACCGCACCACTACCATTGGGACCGTCGATCATGGGATTGACGCAGGCCGCAGTCGGAATTTTTGGTACAAACGACCAAGTGAAACGGTTCGATGCGACATTGACCTGCGACTGAGAATAAGTATTCCAAGAGCCGATATTGTCCGTGTTTGATTTCGTGTAACCGGTTGTGGCTTGATCGGCAGGTGCAGTGACTTGACAACGAGGCTGCGAAGAGCCACCACATGCCGTGCTAGTGGTCTGCGCATTGGCCGAGGCTGTAACTGCAAGGCCTACTACAGATAAACCCAGCATTAGGAAAGGGAATCGTCTCATGATCAGTCTCGAATGGCAGACTGAATTTGGTTAACACAGCCGTAAACACACAGCACACCAAGCACAGCGTTGATAAAGAACGAGAGCCGCTCGAACCAGACGCAAATATCCATGCTGACGGTAACATTACCTATGGGACTCTTGAGCGATGGATTCTTACAGACAGCCGTAGGAATTGAGGGAATGAAAGACCAGTTGAACTGACTTGAGCTAATAGCGTCGAGCTTGCCTTTCATGCCCGTGTCCGCAGTACGGTTGGCGGCGTTTGTGTCACTGGACTTAATATTAGTGGCATCGTCACGCGCGAACTCAACGCTGCACGCGCTTTGACCGGGACCGCCACAACCCAAGCCGTTGTCGGGTTTCTCGGGAGGCGTAATATTGACGTGAACGATGACATAGCCCCCGGTCCCAGGGTCGTATACTCCAGTATCTAGGCCAGTCTTACTACCGTCCTGCTTTGTAATCCCAATATCGAAACCATTACCAACGTTTGCTCCGACCTCAACCGACTTAGAGCCGTCAGCAGATGAGAGCGTCAGCTTGGACGTATCGTCAATGCCGTCACAGGCTGGATTAGCCCGGTCAGTCATAAATAGCTTTGTAGCCGGATCAAATAACACTTCACAAGTGGTATCAATCGGCTTTTTTACCTTGCTAATGTCGGTCAAACTGCACTGATAATTACCACTACGATCCTGACCACTATCAACATAGCCAGGATCACACGCCAAAGTCACATCGGTAGACTGATCGAACAAGTAGGCGACACTGACGTAGCGATGGACATTACCGGTGCAGCACTCGATCACAGCCCGGCTGATAGACTTGCCACCGTTGAACTGCTGAAGATAATCCTCTGTTGCACGTATCGGACCGACACAATCCGGATAATCCTGATCCTTCTTAGTCACACACGTGGTTTGCAATGCAATGAACGGAATGGCTAGCGGCGATGCCGGTAACTTTTGGGGAACGACCAAAATCCCGGTCACAAGACCGCCAGCGGAATATGAGCCGTTGTATTGAGCACGCTGCACTTCAGCATCCGTACCTGCGACACCGATATTCGCCTGCTTAAGCACTCCGATATCGGAAGGTCCAACTGGAACACCAGGAACATCTTGGGCAGTAGCTGGAGGCCCTTTGCCAGAAGCAGCGATGACGGGCTTAGGCGTCACATCGCGCTTGGCACTACCGGCTGCCGGATCATTGAACTTTTTCGGATCAGGATTCTGACGCTTGCTATCGGGCTTGAGACTCACCGTAATCGCCGGTTTCGGCTGCTGGGTTGAAGCAATAGGCGTCTTACTGGTGCAAGGCGCGCTCAATGCGAACTTATTGCAGTCCCACCAAAGAATCGCACTAATGATGCCGGTCTGCCCAGCAATCAAGTCGCCGATAAGGATAGAACCACCAGTCAGCTCAAGCAGCCAAGCCGCAATGATGGGGACGATAGCCTGCGAGCGCATAGGAACGACCACAAGCGCGGCGGAAACAAGAGTGACAGCGATGATTTTCTTGATAGATGTCATGGTGTGAGGCGCATAAAAAACGGCCAGAGTCGCTAAACGCTGGCCGAAGGTAGAATCCCAGAATAGGATTAGCCAGCTTTACCGAAAGCCTTCTTCATCATCTTGATACCCCAGAAGCCACCAGCGACCAGCACGGCGACTGCGAAAGCCGCAGTGATGTAGGTCTGGGCTTGCGCGGACAGCGCAGTAATAGCCTCGACGCCCGGGTCGCCAGCTGCGAAGGCTGCACCGGTAGCGGCCATTGCGGAAGCGGCTACCATTGCCTGTTTGATGATTACGTTCATGTGTGACTCTCTAAAAAAATGCCGTTAATAAAACCCCGGTTTGGCAACACCGGGGAGTGCTACGATAAATTTACTGTAGTAAAACAAGGGTTCAATCAAGCGCCTCAATAGCTTGACGTGCAATACGTCTAATCGCGCCACCCGCGTATCCCAAGCCGAATGCGGTAAGACAGTAGCCAACAGCTTGATAAATGGTCATTTGTGATCAACGATCCGATGAATAACGTACTTAGCGAGGTACACAAAGGCGACGAAAAGTGAGGTCAATAGCAGAACCGGCCAAATAGATTCAAGAAGAATGTTCACTTGCCCCCCTCTCTGCACCGCACTTTAGACGCCAACTTGCGCTCATAACAAAAAATGAAAAATGTAAATTTGTAAAGAATCACACCAAGAAAGCCAGCAATCCAAGAAAATGTGATCTGAGCAACAATAAAGCTGTTGAACCAATCAACATCAGTGGTAATCATCGTCATCACATCAATTCTCCAATCGAAATAAAAAATAGGAGAGAAATTGCACAAATCACCGGCATAAATTTCGGCGAATACATTTGACAACATTTCTTGTCATGTATTTCCTGAGCCAATTTCCTTTCCTGTACTGGAAGAGAATCAATACGCTCCTGTTGAAATACAATTTTTAAATGACTAAAATTGAATGCGCCAAAAAATCCAGCAAATCCCGACCACAATATATTGATGCCCATTAAGCTATACAAGGCTTCAAGTTCAACGGTGCTTATCGTCATCGTTGCCCCCCGGCAATCCAGCCCAAGGAGAAGATGACGACTACTGCAATAGCCAAGACAAATTCAGGCGTTACTGAATCCACTTACACACCTCCGTGCATAAAACCTGCGATACAAAATATCCTTCGTGACAGTTCACAGAGGCGGTATCGCAAGCCTCGTCATACCCGTCAAACTGTCCGGCTTCATGAAGCCAACGGGTAAAGCCTACGTCGCCCTGGACAGGAAGCAAAAAACATCCCGACTCTTCATCTTGGACTACGAACTTAACCGCAACATCATGCGGCAACATGTTTGGCACCCGGCGTAGCAGCCTTGGCTGCCTCAACCGGACGCAGCGAATGAATTACAGTTTTTTGGAGCTTGCCGTTCGTGACGATTTCCATTTCGGCCAACGCCATGAAAGGAAACGCATCGGCGAGGTGCTTGTATTTCTGGTACTCATCTGCTTTACCGAGGCCATACTCTGCGCAAGCAGTTCCCATGGCAGAGTCCTTGCTGTTGTCCAAGGCTGTCTCGACATACACTTTGGTGCTGTCGTAAGACTGGCCGTTCTCCATGGTGCCCTTGCTGAACTTCATGCCGGTTACTTTGAGTGTTGAGCTAAATTTCATTTTTTATCCTAGATATATTTGAGACGACCTACAGACGAGCCCGTTCCCCATTGAGGCCAAAAAATGGGGGGCTAATTGGAAAATGAACGAAATCTGAAACCACAGGTTTTGCCTGTTTATGGATCGGGACAGGCCCTGAATCGTGAAAACTGAGGAACGGTTTCATACGCTTAGGAAATGCGTTTTCGTCAGTGTTAGTGATCAGGTCAAGTGTTTCCTGATCACCAAATAAGGCACGAAACACGCGAATGTATTTGCCAAATTGGCGTTTTGTGATCGCAATCGAGTCATCAACAGTGATGTGCTGTGCACGAGCTTTTACCGCCATACGTGCCGGCGTCTCTGTGGTGCTGAAAGCACTAAAGAATGGATATGCCCCCACAAAGAACTTGCTAGGATTTAGCAAAATCAGCGGATCAATAATGGTATTGGTGTTCTTGAACTCCACTTCACATCGACACCAATTCGACTCCTTATCGCCTTCTTTTTTACCTTTTTCATAGGTGCGACAAAACTTAGATGACACCCGTTGACCAAAGGTGATCGTCCGCCCTTTTCCACTAAGGTAATCCCAGTTCCCATGCTTCTGAATTTCAGGCGGGCGACCACCTTTTTTGAAGCTACAACCACCATCTTTCCACTGCTGGTATGCCCAATCCACCGATAAGTACGAGCCGTCAAAGTCATCATGTGCGAGGTCGATTCGAGAAATCGAGGGCCGGATGGCCACTTGAGTTAAGAAGTCATAAAGACGCTTTTCCCAGTCCCCAAGAGCGCTCATACAACCTTGGCCGGATAACATGACCAACATGGTCCGATTTTGCTTCCCGAATCCGATAAGGCCCATGCCGTCCCCGAGTACCCATGAATCGGCATACCAGTTCAGTTTCAGACTTCGATGCGTAGTGATGCCGAAACCAAAAATTTTCTCAAGTTGTCGGCTAGCCTCCTCGATATACTCGTCATCGGTAATTAGTGTTCGTCCTGCTGTCTTCGACCACGTGTCTTCCGATACTGTGAAATTCAACCAGTCAATCACGCAGCACTGAGCAGATGACGGAAGACGAACCAGCAGGGTCTTGGTTTCACCCTTCCCAGTGAGCACCAGTTCCACCTCACCAAAGTCTTCCTCACAAACACTTTCCCAGTGCTCCGATTGGGCGCCCTCTAGGTTTTTCCCCATGTTATTTTGGGGGGAACATTCGGTGGCGCTTACATGCGCGATATTCGGCACTAACCCGGCGTTTCCGGCAATCGCGCTGCTCCGCACCGGCAGCGCTGGCGCGCTGTCGGCACGGTCAGCGCGACCTGGCGAAGGTTCGCCGACGCCATGCATTTGTGGCTCAACGACACGAGTTCGCGTTGAACACCCAGAAGCCTCCGCGTAAGGGTTGTACGTGCGATCAGATACACGCTTCATCAAAGAGTGACGTGGCGGTCTCATACGCTAGCCCCTTGGTGCGAAGTTGTAAAAAAAACAACAACGGCTCGCGCAGTCAAACCCAAATCTGACGTAATGGGGTAAGCCTTTTTGGCCAAAAAGCAGATACTCAAAGCGAAAACTCCTGGGCACGTTGTGCGGCTTGTACACGGACAGCCTCTACGTTCACAAACACTCTTTTGCCGATGGTCACCTGCGGCCAATAACCACGCTCACACTGCCCGATGAGCACGCCGATAGGCAGCCCAATTGCAAGAGCAAATGCTTCCCGGGTAAGTAATGGCATCGACAGTAACGGTTTAGGCTCCACACTATGACTCATTTCGCACTCACTACAAAATATGTTTGACTAAGGATGCTTTGGAGTGTGCTTCACCTCATCGCATTTTGTCAATGACTTTCTGTACTCAGTGCAAAATGAGATATGATTAAGGTCCCTGAACGAAAGCCATGGAGCGCATGCAAAATGACTACCAAAGAGACCAAAATGCTCAAACTCGACCTTCGGCTACGCGAGCTGGTAGAGGCAAATACTCACAAAGCGAGAAGAAATCTCGAATTGCAGGAACTGTCAGATATACCTGCTGCTTTATGGTCAAACTGGTGGGCCGGAAGAGCACGCCCCTCCTCAGAAATGCTTATGGCGCTCTGCATAAAATGGCCGGAAATGAGTCTTTGGCTTATGACTGGTGCCACTGACCCGCTTGGTGGACAAATCTCGCCATCAACTCCGGTTGAAAGAAGTCAGCCGACAGCCACACGCTACCTGCGCCGTCTGTGCGAAATTATGGATCTGAAGAATGCCGAAGTTGGATATGACTTTTGGGAGTACGAAGTGGATGAACTGGGAGCGTTAGAAGGGGTTAGGAAAAAGGAGCTTGAGCGACGGTTGACGTCAGTGGCCAGCAACAACACAGCGACGCTACCTGAGCCAATTGGCCAGTATGCAATGGACGATGCTGCCATACTAAATCTGATCAAACAATGTCGTGGAGGGTGGACCTTTCACGATAGCTTACGCGCACAGTTTGTATGCCTGCATGCATTAGGAGAGAAGCGAGTCTCCCCCATGATTCAAGCGCTATTAGTCGGTATCAAATCGTTCCAGGAGAAGTGCAGCCTTGCAGACGCCTTCTCGCTGATAGCTAGTGAAAAAGCAACATCCGAAGAATTACAGGCACTGACTGCGGCAAAAGAGCTGCTGGAAATTGTATGACGATTAAACGTACAGATAGCGGCTGGTTAGTTGACGTCCAGCCTGCGGGACGAGGAGGTAAAAGATTCCGTAAAACGGTTAAGACACAGGCAGAGGCAAAAGCACATGAGACGTGGCTCAAGTCGCAGGTGATTCAAAATGCTGGATGGGCACCGAAAAAGAAAGACCTGCGCAAACTGTCAGACCTCATTGGCCTATGGTTTGAGCATCATGGCATAGGGTTAAGTTCTGGCAAAGATACCAACCAACGCTTACTTGCCATGGCTGCGGCGATGGGGAACCCTAATGCAAGTTCCTTCACGGCAAGCATGTTTGCTGAATACAGAACGCGCAGACTTGAGGCCGGTGTTTCCGCCAACAATATGAATAGAGAGCACGCCTACCTTAGAGCTGTTTTTAACGAACTTGAACGACTAGGCTATTGGACCGAAGAAAACCCTCTCGCGAAACTTCGACAATTCAAGATTCAACAGACTGAGCTTTCATACCTAACCCCTCCTCAAATAGAAGAGCTACTGAAGAGTCTTAAAACGGCACAAAATCCTCATGTACACCTGATAACTCAGGTGTGTTTGAGTACAGGTGCTCGTTGGAGCGAAGCAGAAGAGTTGCGTGCCAGTCAGGTTCGAGATGGGCAAATTCAGTTCGCAAAAACAAAATCTGGGAAGGTGCGTTCTGTCCCAATTTCCGAAGAACTGCAAAGCGCACTTCAACATCACTATCAAGAACAAGGAAATGGTGCACGGATTTTTGGCCACGCCTACTCAGCGTTCCGAGAAGGACTTGACAGGACGGGTATAGAACTTCCGGAGGGACAGCTTACGCACAGTCTCCGTCACACTTTTGCCAGTCATTTTATGATGAATGGTGGAAACATTTTGGTTCTTCAACGCATACTGGGACATGCAAGTCTCACAATGACTATGCGATATGCCCACCTCGCACCAGAGCACTTGCAAGAAGCGAAACGATTAAATCCACTAACGTTTCGTAAAGCTGCTTGAAAAGCCAATGGATACGGAAGAAGAAAAGCTCAAAATGCATTGCCTCCCATCGACTTTCAGTACAAAAATTTAAAACAATGTTTTCGTGAGCTTTTTTACACCTGCAAGTAAATCAGCGACCTGCTCTGTTGTCGGATCAGGAGTCTTGGCATGATCACATAAATTACGTATATCCGCGAGGTGTTGAATAAATCTCCACTGCGGAAGATCAGTCACATCGGCAGCCTTCAGGGCTTCATTGAAATCAGCAATTGTCGGATTTTTCTTAGATATCACAATGCTGTGGTTAGATGCAACTTGGGCAAGATGTCGTTCAAGTACAACTCCTGCAACAGCACCAGCCGCCCTACCAAACTTATATTTTGCCAAGTGCTCAGCCGCCTCCAGCTCAGAGTCAAACATATCTGCCTGCAGCATCTGCTTGATATCAAATAGCGAGGACTCAAACCGTGCTTGTGCGGCCTTCACCATCGCTAATTGTTGCTGAAAATGTGGGAAGGCTCCCGTTCCATCTACCACAACCTCCCCGAACCGAGTGGTTCGCAACCCCTGAAGATAGTCCTCAATACGATAATTTTCAAAACTTATGTCTTTGCGAGGTTTTGGTTTCTCGTAGTGTCGAATGAAGTCGTTTACACGATGAGGTAAAAGCTGTCGAAGCAGTGATAAAGCTTCGGAATACCACCCTTGATATTCCTGCTTAAAATTTGGAAGATCTTTAATATATTGATCTGCTTTTTCTTTTAATACCGTATTGAACTGAGCACGCATCCCATCAGGATCGAAATCATACCTCATCGCCAACTCAAGCTGCCCACCTTTTGAAATCAAAGAGGCAAGGTCCGATTTGAATCTATCTAAATTGGATGTCATATATTCAGTATCAATCAGCGTTGCGATAAGGAATCACACGATAACACGTCCTTTACAGCTCGTTGACACTTTGTTGACAGTAGAAATGGAAAAGGACTTAGGTTTTCACCTAAGTCCTTGATTTTATTGGTGGGCCTCCCGTGAGTCGAACACGGCACCAACGGATTATGAGTCCGCTGCTCTAACCAGGCATGAGCTAGAGGCCCGGGGGACTGCGGCGTGGCGGCGCTGTTGAAACCCGCTTAACGCGGCCGTTTTGGAAACGGACACGCGAGGATAGGGGTATCAGGGGCGCACGTCAAGCCCTATTGGCTTCTAGTTGCCTTCCAAGAAGCTTTTCAGCTTGTCGGAGCGCGATGGGTGGCGCAGCTTGCGCAGCGCCTTGGCTTCGATCTGGCGGATGCGCTCGCGCGTCACGTCAAATTGCTTGCCTACTTCTTCCAGCGTATGGTCGGTGGACATCTCGATACCGAAACGCATGCGCAGCACTTTCGCTTCGCGTGGCGTCAGGGAATCGAGCACGTCCTTGACGACGCCGCGCATGGACGCGTGCAACGCCGCGTCGGCCGGCGCCAGGGTGTTGTTGTCCTCGATGAAGTCCCCCAGGTGGGAATCGTCGTCGTCGCCGATCGGCGTTTCCATCGAGATCGGTTCCTTGGCGATTTTCATGATCTTGCGGATCTTGTCCTCGGGCATTTCCATCTTGATCGCCAGGGTGGCCGGATCGGGTTCCGCGCCCGTTTCCTGCAGGATCTGGCGCGAGATGCGGTTCATCTTGTTGATCGTCTCGATCATGTGCACGGGAATGCGGATCGTGCGCGCCTGGTCGGCGATCGAGCGCGTGATGGCCTGGCGGATCCACCAGGTCGCATAGGTCGAGAACTTGTAGCCGCGGCGATACTCGAACTTGTCGACGGCCTTCATCAGGCCTATATTGCCTTCCTGGATCAGATCGAGGAATTGCAGGCCGCGGTTCGTGTATTTCTTGGCGATCGAAATGACCAGGCGCAAGTTGGCCTCGGTCATTTCACGCTTGGCCTTGCGCGCCTTCATTTCACCGGCCGCCATCTGGCGGTTGATGTTGCGCAAGTCCGGCAGCGGCAGCACGACGCGCGCTTGCAGGTCGATCAGGCGTTGCTGCAGTTCCTTGACGGTCGGAATGTTGCGGCCCAGGATGGCGCTGTAGGCGTGTCCTGCGTTGACTTCGCCGTCGACCCAGTCGAGGTTGGTTTCATTGCCCGGGAAAACCTTGATGAAGTGGGCGCGCGGCATGCCGCAGCGGTTTACGGCCACGTCGAGAATCTGCTTCTCGATATGACGCACTTCATCGACCTGGCCGCGCAGGGTGTCGCACAGCTTTTCCACCACCTTGGCCGTGAAGCGGATGCCCAGCAACTCTTGCGAAATGGCTTCCTGCGCCTTGGCGTAGGGTTTGGAGTTGTAGCCTTCCTTCTCGAAAGCGCGGCGCATCTTGTCGAACTGCTGCGAAATGACGGCAAATTTTTCCAGCGCCGTGCGCTTCAGGGTTTCCAGCTGCTCGGCCGAGAAGCCGGCCGCGCCGGAAGCGTTCGCCTCTTCCTCTTCTTCGACTTCCTCTTCTTCCGCTTCGCCTTCTTCCTCGTCTTCTTCGACGGGAGCGACCACGACAGGAGCGGCGGCGACTGGTTCGCTTTCATCGACGAGGCCGTCGACGATTTCGTCGATCTTGATCTCTTCGTTGGCGATGCGGTCGGCGGCGGCGATGATCTCGGCGATCGTCACGGGACAGGCCGAAATGGCCTGGATCATGTCTTTCAAGCCATCTTCGATGCGCTTGGCAATCTCGATCTCGCCTTCGCGCGTCAGCAGTTCAACCGAGCCCATCTCGCGCATATACATGCGCACGGGATCGGTAGTGCGGCCGAAATCGGAATCGACGGTCGACAATGCGGCCTCGGCCGCCGCTTCCGCCTCGTCATCGCTGGTGACAACGGCAACGTTATCGGATAGCAACAACGTTTCCGCATCGGGTGCGTGTTCGTAGACGGCGATACCCATGTCATTGAAGGTACCGATGATGCCTTCGATGGCTTCCGGATCGACGATATTTTCGGGCAAGTGATCGTTGATTTCCGCATAGGTCAGGAAACCGCGTTCCTTGCCGAACTTGATCAGGGTCTTGAGTTTCTGGCGCCGGCGCTCGAGTTCTTCCTCGCTCGCTTCCGTGTCGGACGAGAACGCGTCCTTCAACAGCGCGCGCTCCTTCGCCTTGCGGTCCTTGGCCTTGGCCTTGTCGACGGCCTTCAGTTCAGCCCGCTCGACGGCGTTCAGGGCGGCGACCTCATCATTTTCTGGCTGGAATTCTTTTGGCTTGCGGCCGCGGCGGCCCGGCACTTTTACCGACGGCAAGACATAGCCGGACGTATCGATGGCCGCCAGGGTGGCAGCATCGGTAGTCTGGCTGACCACGGGCGCGCTGGTCACGCGCGCTTCTGGCCGGTCGAGCGCCTTTTCGGCTTTCGTGGTAACTTTAGTAGGCTTTGCAGCCGCTTTGGATTCGGGTTTCTTGATTGGCACAGGCGCTTTCGATTACACAACGACTTGCTTTACGGTGGATTAGGATAAAGTTTGCTGCCAGTTCCCTGTCTACCTGCGGGAACCACCATCTTCGAACCTGCCGACAACGCAAATTCGACACTGTTACGTTACTTACACCTCATCGGCCACGATCCGCGGGAAGCGCAGCAATTCCTGTCCACCAGCTGTTGCCAGCCGCCTCGGCAGAAATTCCTGCATCGACCGCGTTGGGAGCGAGAGCCTGGCGCGGCTTGCCAGCGTCTGCGAGCCTTGCCCGCAACGCCGAAAGCGCCAGTTGGCCCTGGCTGCCGACACGATCCACCGCGCCGATCAAGAGCCTAACTTACTGAAAACAAATACTATTTACGAAACAGAACTAGCTTGCCAAAGCACACAATACTTAGCATTTAATTATAGCACGCGAAAAATGTTTTTCCAGTGCGCGCCATACCCACAGAGCAAGATTATCGATTCACCAACTCGGCATCGCGTTCGCGCTCCAACTCGCCTTGCTCCTGCATGATTTCGCGGTAGCGTACACCAATTTTCTCCGATGGCAAACCCGACGCAAACAATTGCTGCAATTCCGCCTTCAAGGCATTCAATTTGATCTCGCGGATGGTGCTGACCAGCCACGACAATTCGCTGTCGTAATCGGATTCCGTGCCGGCCGCGATCTCGCCGATGATCTCGTCGTATTCGCTGCCCAGCTCCTTCAATTGCTGCGCCAGCGCAGCAAAACTGCCATGCTCGCCCAGCGCCTGGCCCACGGCCACCAGTTGCCCCAGGCTGTGGGCCGCATCCGGTCCCAGGTGCTGGAAGGCGGTCAGGGCGGCCTCATCGATACGCATGGTCAGGGGCGGATGCGCCACCAGCATGCGCATGATCTTCAATTCCAGGCCCACGGGCACGGGGCGGCCCGATTTCGGCGGCGCGCGGCGCGCCACGGCAACGGGCTTGGCCAGCTCGAACAGGGCTTCGATCTCGGCCGGCGTGGACTGCGTCAGTTGCGCCAGTCCGCGCACGATTTGCAGGCGCAGGGACGATGGCGCCATCAGCTGCAGCAGGGGCTTGGCGTCGAACTGCACGCGGGCGCGCCCTTCCGGCTCGGACAAATCATGCTCGCCAGACACTTCTTTCAGCAAAAATTGCGACAGCGGCATGGCTTCATGCACTTGCTGCTCAAAACCTTCGGTGCCGAATTCGCGGATATAACTGTCCGGATCATGTTCCGACGGCAAGAACAGGAATTTGATGGTTTTATTGTCCGACACGTGGGCCAGGCTCGCTTCCAGCGCGCGGCGGGCGGCGCGGCGGCCAGCCTTGTCGCCATCGAAGCTGAAAATCACATTATCGGTCTGGCGCAGCAGTTTTTGCACGTGGGTGGGCGTGCACGCCGTGCCCAGGGTCGCTACCGCCTGCGGGAAGCCCATCTGCGCCAGCGCCACCACATCCATGTAACCTTCCGTCACCAGCACATAGCCAGCGTCGCGGATGGCCTGGCGCGCCTCGAACAAGCCATATAGTTCGAAACCCTTGGAAAACAAGGGGGTTTCCGGCGAGTTCAGGTATTTCGGCTCGCCATGGTCGAGCACACGGCCGCCAAAGGCGATGACCTGGCCCTTGGTATTGCGAATCGGAAACATGATGCGCTCGCGGAAACGGTCATAGCGCTTGCGATTATTGCCCTCTTCATCGACCTTGTCGATCACCAGGCCCGCTTCGGCCAGGGCTACCACATCGTAGTCGGGGAAGACGGAACGCAGATTATCCCAGCCGCCGGGTGCGAAACCCATGCCGAAGCGAGCGGCCACTTCGCCCGTCAAGCCCCGATTCTTGAGGTAGGCGATGGCTTCCGGCGCGTGGCGCAATTGCCCCCGATAGTAATCGCAGGCCTGCGTCATGGCGTCGGACAGGGCCATGCTTTGCGCCTGAATCTGCGCACGCTGGGCCGGCGGGATCTTGTCATCCGCTTCCGGTACGACCATGCCCACGTTCTGCGCCAGGTCCTTGACGGCATCGACAAAGCCCATGCCCGAGTACTCGATCAGGAAGCCGATCGAAGTGCCATGCGCGCCGCAGCCGAAACAGTGATAGAACTGCTTGGTGGGGCTGACGGTAAAGCTGGGCGATTTTTCACTGTGGAATGGGCACAAGCCCATGAAATTGGCGCCACCTTTTTTCAGTTGCACATAGCGGCCCACGACATCGACGATATCGACGCGGTTGAGCAAATCGGAAATGAAGGATTGAGGTATCACTGGCTAGGGCGGGTCTTGTTATAGGTCAGACTATACTACCGCACGTGGCCTGAGGTTGAGCCAGGTCAACGTGTGGGCGATTGAGCGGCTGCCAGCATGGGCCGGCAGCCGATGACTACTATTGTATGCTTACGCTGCCGGCGTCAAGGCTTTCTTGACCAGGGCCGACACCACGGTCATGTCGGCGCGGCCCGCCAGCTTCGGCTTGACGATGGCCATGACCTTGCCCATGTCTTGCGGACCGGCGGCGCCCGAGGCAGCCACGGCGGCAGCCACTTCGGCCGCCACTTCTTCGTCCGACAGGCCGGCAGGCATGTAGCCCGTCAGATGCACCAGTTCGGCTTTTTCAATGTCGGCCAGGTCGGCACGGCCACCGGCTTCGAACTGGGTGATCGAATCCTTGCGCTGCTTGATCATCTTTTCCACGATGGCCGTCACGTGGGCATCCGTCAATTCGATGCGCTCATCGACTTCCTTGCGCTTGATTTCCGCCAGCAACAGGCGAATCGTGCCCAGCTTGCCCGCTTCCTTGGCGCGCATGGCGTTTTTCATGTCTTCGGTAATTTGTTCTTTCAAGCTCATGGCAATCCTCGTGTTGGTAAGTGGGGCTCGATGCTCGTGTGGCCAGGTGCTCGCGTGTGCAGACTAAGCAGGCAGCCACAAAAGCGAAAACCCGCTGCGGCGAACCGGAGCGGGTATGCGACTCATCTGAAGTATCACTCCAGGCGAATCAAAACAAAACCCGTGGCGAACAATGCGCCGAACTACCCGGGTTGGTTCTGACTGAACAGTCTTAGAATAATTTTTTCGGCAGTTGTTGGCTGCGGATGCGTTTGTAATGACGCTTTACAGCAGCTGCCAGCTTGCGCTTGCGCTCAGCTGTTGGCTTTTCGTAGAATTCGCGTGCGCGCAATTCGGTCAGCAGACCCGTTTTTTCGATGGTGCGTTTGAAGCGACGCATTGCGACTTCGAACGGCTCGTTTTCTTTAAGGCGAATAGTGGTCATGTAAAATTCAAACCGTTGAGGTGGTGTATAGGAAGAGATAGATAGTAGCAGCTTTTATTCGGAAAGGGAAGCCCCTCCCCCACTTGCGTGCGGCATGCAGCCTGCGATCACTGCCGGAATGTGGCGTAAACCACGCACCGGGGACGGCGCACAGGGCGCCAGAACCCCATCCTACAGACTTGCTTACTGCAAGGCAATACCTGCCGCCACGCCGGAAGCCCAGGCCCACTGGAAGTTGTAGCCGCCCAGCCAGCCCGTCACGTCGACCGATTCGCCGATGAAGTACAGGCCCGGCACTTTATTGACCATCATGGTCTGCTGCGACAGCTCGCGCGTATCGATACCTCCGCGCGTCACTTCCGCCTTGCGGTAGCCTTCGGAGCCGTTCGGCACGATGGACCAGGCATTGATGGCCAGCCCCAGCTTGCGCAGCTGGGCGTCGGGCATGTCGGCGATGCGCGCGTCCGGCGCCAGGCCGTTGACGGCCAGCAGGCAGTCGGCCAGGCGCTCCGGCAGCCATTGCGCGACGATATTGCCCAGCTGCTTCTTCAAGGTGCCCTTGCCTTCAATCAAGGTTTGCGCCACGTCCACTTCCGGCAACAGATTGATGACGATGGGCGTGCCCGGCAACCAGTAGCTGGAAATCTGCAGGATCGCCGGGCCCGACAGGCCGCGGTGGGTGAACAGCAAATCTTCGCGGAAACGCGCGCCTGTTGCCTTGCGGCCTTTCAGGCTGCCCGTCTCCACATCCACCTCCAGCGCGATGCCGGACAGTTCCGCAAATGGCGCCCAGCTGGCCGCATCGAACGTCAGCGGCACCAGGGCCGGACGCGGCTCAACCATCGCCAGGTCGAACTGCCTGGCGATGCGGTAGGCAAAATCCGTGGCGCCGATCTTCGGGATCGACAAGCCGCCCGTGGCGATGACAATGCTGGCCGTCTCGATGTCGCCGCTATCGGTCTGCAGCACGAAGCCGCCGTCAGCTTGCTGAACAACATTGTCGATCTTGCATGGCATGCGCCAATGCACGCCGCCAGCGGCGCACTCGTCCTTGAGCATGTCGATGATCAGCTCGGCCGATTCGTTGCAAAACAGCTGGCCCTTGTGCTTTTCGTGGTAGCCGATCCGGTATTTTTTCACCAGCGCGAGAAAATCCTGCGGCGTGTAGCGCGACAGCGCGCTCTTGCAGAAATGCGGGTTTTCCGAAAGGAAATTTTGTGGGGTGGCGTTAATATTGGTGAAATTGCACCGTCCACCACCCGAGATGCGGATCTTTTCGGCCAGCTTGGCCGCGTGATCGATCAACACCACGCGCTTGCCCTGCTGGGCGGCAACAGCCGCACACATCATGCCGGCTGCGCCTGCGCCGATCACTGCCACATCAAATTGTTTTGCCATAAGAATTCCGCTCACCGCTGATTACAAAGCCGCCATTGTAAACTGCGGCGACGCGGCTAGCGCAGCCGTGCTGCAATCTGCCGCGATGCCATCAGGCATTGCTCCACCTGCCCGGCAATCGACGGCGGCACTGGCACCTCGCCGCGCAGCACGGCAGCGATCCAGGCGGCGGTGGTGGCCGCATCGCGCTCGGCCGGCAAATGCGGCAACTCTTCCACCTGCAACTGCTTTTCCACCAGCACCGTGCGTTCGCTCCCGTGAAACCAGTCGATCTGCTGCGCCTTGTTGGCGTTGGCCACCGTCTCGCCTTCCGTGCCGCGCATCAGGAAAGCGTCACCGCGCACCGACGGAGAGGCTGTCAGGAAATATTCACCGAGCATTTCCAGGTATTCGGGATGCGTGTACGACACCAGGCGCAGGGCGGGCCCGGCGAACGGCTGCATGATTTTCACCAGGGTATGCGTGGAATTGCGCACGCCCAGCACGCGCCGCAGCGACAGCATGTGTGCCAGGCGCGGCGCCAGTGATGCTATGGGCAGGAAGGCGACTTGCCCGCGCGCCATGGCGGCCTCGGCTTGCGCATGGTCTGGCGAGGCAGGCACGCCCAGCGCGGCCAGCACTTCGGCCGTGGTGATGCGGCCCGGATCGCTGGTGACGCCATGCACGAGCACGGGTGCGCCCGCGCGCGCCAGCAGCAGCGCCAGCAAGGCCGTCAGATTGGCCATCTTGCGCGCGCCGTTGTAGCTGGGAATGATGATCGGGGCGAACTCGCCTGCCGACGCGACCAGCGGGGCGAACGACGCTTCGGCCGCGTCGAGGAAGCCGGCGATCTCATCCACGGACTCGCCCTTGATGCGCATGGATAACAAAATGCCGCCCAGTTCCAGGTCCGACACGCGGCCCTCGAGCATGGCGCGGTACAGGGCACGGGCGTCGTCACGCGTCATGCTGCGCGCGCCGTTCTTGCCGCGTCCTATTTCTTTGATGAAACGTGCAGCGGGGAATGGCTCACCGGCCACATCGGTATGGGGGATGGATACAGTCGTCATGGCGCCAGCTTACACGGATTTTTTCCCGTGCAGAGGGGCTGGAAGACGGCTTGGGCGCCAATGCAACAGTCCCGGTGAAAAATATTTCATCCAAGAATATGCATCCACGCTGAATCCAGCCATGCCACCCCTGCGTATATCTTTGCAGGGGAGGACTCATCATGGAACACGCGATCAAACTGGAAACTGCCTTCGTCGGCATCGAAACGAGCAAGCTGCTGCTGAAAGCCGTGCTGCTCTCGGGTGGAGAGGTGCTGTGCAAGGTGCTGGAAAACGACGTGGCTGGCTACCGCTGGCTACGCAGCTGGCTGCAAAGGAACGACGTGCCCGTCATCGGCTTGCGCGTCTGCCTGCGCCTCGATGCCCCGTACAGCGAGGCGCCAGCCCGCGCACTGGCGGACATGGGCATGCTGGTGTGCGATGCCCAGCCCGCGCAGCTGACAGACTATCTGCGCGGCCAGGGCTTGCCCGACGACGCGGCGCACGGCGCCGTGGTGCTGGCCAACTACTGCGAGCACAAACGCCCCGCACGCTGGACGCCGCCCTCGCCCGCCTACGTGGAACTGCGCCTGTGGCTGCGCCGCCTGCATGCCATCGAAGGCGTGCGCAAGCAGGAGTCGGCGCGCCTCAATGCCCATCTGCAGGCCGGCCAGCAGGCGCTGTACGCCCTGTTGCGCCAGCAGATAGCCTGCCTGGACGCGCAGATACGCCAGCACGAAACGGCCATCCTGGAGCACGTGCGACGCCATCCCGGCCTGCCCCGGCCGCCCGAACTGGCCGGCAACTACCAGCGCATCGCCCGCTACAGCTTTGGCGCCAACCTGGCCGGCGGCCAATAGCGACCAATAAGCGCCCGGGAGCTCGGGGCCGGCAGCGTGCCGGCCCTGCCATAAAAACAACTCATGTATTCCCGTTTTGCCCCCATCCCCGCCGCCAGGCCGCATTTCCGCTACACTATTGCCTCTTAAAGAACGCAATAGCGAAAGCCGAGCCAGAATCATGAATACGCCAGACATCGAAAATATCAACGTCACCTCCTTCGCGCCCATGCCCACGCCGGCCGAACTGCACGCCAAGCTGCCCCTGTCGGAGAGCGCCTTCGACACCGTCAGCCGCGGCCGCGAAGCGCTGCGCAACATCATCGACCGCAAGGACCAGCGCCTGTTCGTCGTCGTCGGCCCGTGCTCCATCCACGACCCCGTCGCCGGCCTCGATTACGCGCGCCGCCTGAAAGCGCTGCAAGAGGAAGTCAAGGACACGATGCTGCTGGTGATGCGCGTGTATTTCGAAAAACCGCGTACCACCACGGGCTGGAAGGGTTATATCAACGACCCGTACATGGACGACTCATTCAAGGTCAACGAAGGCATGGAAAAGGCGCGCCAGTTCCTGCTCGACGTGTGCGAACTGGGCTTGCCCACCGCCACCGAAGCGCTGGACCCGATCTCGCCACAGTACCTGGGCGACCTGATCGCCTGGACGGCCATCGGCGCGCGCACCACCGAATCGCAGACGCACCGCGAAATGTCGTCGGGCCTGTCGACGCCTGTGGGCTTCAAGAACGGCACCGATGGCGACATCAGCATCGCAGTGAACGCGATCCTGTCGTCGGCGCACCCGCACTCCTTCCTGGGCATTAACGCCGAAGGCAATGTCGCCATCGTGCGCACGCGCGGCAATGCGTACGGCCACGTGGTGTTGCGCGGCGGCGACGGCCGCCCGAACTACGATTCGGTCTCGATCGCCATCGCCGAACAGGCGCTGGCCAAGGCCAAGTTGCCGGCCAACCTGGTAGTCGACTGCTCGCACGCGAACAGCTACAAGAAGCCGGAACTGCAGCCACTGGTGATGGCCGACGTGGTCAATCAGATCCGCCAGGGCAACCACTCGCTGGTGGGCGTGATGATCGAATCGAACATCGTCAGCGGCAACCAGAAGATTCCGCAAGACCTGTCGCAACTGACCTACGGCTGCTCCGTCACCGACGGCTGCATCGACTGGGACACGACGGCTACCATGCTGCGCGATGCGCATGCGCATCTGCTGAACCGTCCCAAGTAAGCAGCAAAGTGCCGGGGTCAGACCCCCGACCACGTTGGCGCTGACCCTTGCGCTAGCGGCATTGAGGGTCTGACCCCATAACCTATGCCATCTGCACATGCGGCAACACGGCGTACGACCCGGCCAGCGCCTGCTCGGCCTTGCTGGCCGGGATAGTGAGTTCATTGACGTCCAGGTAGATGCGCCCGTCCATGATGCGCACGGCGTACAGGCGCGCCATGCCCTGCACGGGTGCCACCAGGCGGCCCGAATCGAGCTCGATGATCCAGCTGTTCTTCGGCCCCATCAGGTTTTTCTCCATCAGCACCCCATGCGCCAGCGGACCGCCCAGGCAGGGCACCGTGTCAAGCAGCGCGTACACCGTATCGTCAGCCGCGCGGAACAGCGCCACGCCCGGCAAGTCCTGCCACGCCAGTCCCCGCTGCACCATGCGCGCGCCCGCCAGCGGCATGTCCTTCAGGCGGCAAATCATTTTCCATTGTTCTGGCATCGCGAACTCCCGTGAAAAGGCACACGCTTGCCTAAGCAAGAGCGGTGCCAGTGTCGGCACAGGTAAAAATGGCCAAAATACGCGGCAAAATGGCACCGCGGCGCACTGCGCAAGTGCACACTGCCGCCGAAATGGTGCGCTGGCCGCACGGTGGAGTGCCCGGCTTTCCTTTACAATGGCGGATTACTCCTCCCTATTTAGCACCTTCATGATTGTTCTTGGCGTCGAATCCTCCTGTGACGAAACCGGCCTGGCCTTGTACGACACGCAACGCGGCCTGCTGTCTCACGCCCTCTATTCGCAAGTAGCCATGCACGAGCAATACGGCGGCGTGGTGCCGGAACTGGCGTCGCGCGACCATATCCGCCGCGCCATCCCGCTGCTGGAAGAGACGCTGGCCAAGGCCGGCATCACCCTGCCCGAAATCGACGCCATCGCCTACACGCAAGGCCCGGGCCTCGCCGGCGCGCTGCTGGTGGGTTCCTCCGTCGCCTGCAGCCTGGGCCTGGCCATCAACAAGCCGGTGCTGGGCATCCACCACCTGGAAGGCCATCTGCTGTCGCCGCTGCTAGCGTCCGAGCCGCCGGAATTCCCCTTCATCGCCCTGCTGGTGTCGGGCGGCCACACGCAACTGATGCGCGTCGATGGCGTGGGCCAGTACACGATGCTGGGCGAAACGCTCGACGATGCGGCCGGCGAGGCGTTCGACAAGTCGGCCAAGCTGCTGGGCCTCGGTTATCCGGGCGGCCCCGCCATTTCGCGCCTGGCCGAATTCGGCGACCCGCTGGCCTACAAGCTGCCGCGCCCGATGCTGCACTCGAAGGATTTCAACTTCAGCTTTTCCGGCCTGAAAACGGCCGTGCTGACGGTGGTGAAAAACCATGAAGAAAAAGTCATCGCCAATATCTGCGAGCAGGACAAGGCGAATATCGCGCGCGGCTTCGTCGACGCCATCGTCGACGTGCTGACAGCCAAATGCGTATCAGCCCTCAAGCACACAGGTTTGAAACGCCTGGTGATCGCCGGTGGCGTGGGCGCCAACACGCAACTGCGCGCTTCGCTCAACGCGGCCGCCGCCAAGAAGCGTTTCAAGGTGTATTACCCGGAGCTGGAATTCTGTACCGATAACGGCGCCATGATCGCCTTCGCCGGCGCCATGCGCCTGCAGATAAACCCGCAGGCCGCCAAGCACGATTATTCGTTCAATGTGCGCCCGCGCTGGCCGCTGGACGAGATCCGCGAAGTCTGATCACTCCAGCAGGAAGTTGCGCGCGCCCGCCAGGGCCGCGCCCTCTTCCACCGTTTCATCCTTCAATCCCACGCCCGACAGCTGCCGGCTGAATGCCTGCGACAGCAGGTAGTGCAGCCGGTACGCGGCCGGCGCATACGCCAGGCCCTCCGGGCGCACGTTCGAGATGCAGTTGCGGCGCTCGTCCAGCAAGCCCACCCTGGGCGCCCACGTCAGGTACAGGCCCAGGCTGTCCGGGGAACTCAGGCCCGGCCGCTCGCCGATCAGCACCAGCACGGCCTTCGCTTGCAGCAATTGCCCCACCTCGTCACCGATGGCCACCCGCCCCTGCGCCACGATATGCAGCGGCGACAGCATCAACGCTTCTGCCGCCAACCGTTCACGCAAGGCCGCCAGAAACGGCGCCGCGTGGCGCTGCACGGCCAGCGCCGACAGGCCATCGGCCGCCACCAGCGCCAGGTCCACTCCCGTAGCACCGGCCTCCAGGCGCGCACGCGAAGCCTCATCGAGCCGGCGCCCCAGGTCCGGGCGTTGAAGATACTCGGCGCGCGTGGCGGCGGCGCTGTGCAGCTGCACGCAGTCTTGCCCCTGCGCGGCCAAGGCGTGTGCCAGGGCCTCGCCATCGAGCGCCAGGTGCACGGCGTCGCGCGCCTGCGCGTGGGCCAGCTGGAACGCCAGCTGCGCACCGGTCGGCACGCTCACGCCGCAGCGTCCCAGCGCGATGCGCGCCGCCGTATGCGCGCGCAGCGCCTGCCACGCATTGTTCCCGTCCATGCATCCTCCCTAGGTGTCCAGGCGTAGCAGCGCCGCCTGGAAGACTGGCGCCGGTACTGCGTTCAGGCGTCCCTGCTCATCCGTGATGTGCATGCGCGCCAGCCAGGCCGCAAATTCGGGTGCAGGACGCAGGCCCAGCACCCGGCGTGCATACAGGGCGTCGTGGAACGAGGTGCTCTGGTAACCGAGCATGATGTCGTCCGCGCCCGGCACGCCCATGATGAAATTGCAGCCGGCCACGCCCAGCATGGTCAGCAAGGCATCCATGTCGTCCTGGTCCGCTTCCGCGTGGTTGGTGTAGCACACGTCGCAGCCCATGGGCAGTCCCAGCAGCTTGGCGCAGAAATGGTCTTCCAGCCCCGCGCGCATGATCTGCTTGCCGTCGTACAGGTATTCGGGGCCAATGAAACCCACCACCGAATTGACCAGCAGCGGTTGATACGCACGCGCCACCGCATACGCGCGCGCCTCGCACGTTTGCTGGTCCATGCCGTGGTGGGCGCCGGCCGACAGGGCGCTGCCCTGCCCCGTCTCGAAATACATGACATTGTTGCCCACCGTGCCGCGCCCCAGCGACAGGGCCGCCGCCTGACCCTCGGCCAGTAGCGACAAGTCGATGCCGAAGCTGCGGTTGGCCGCCTGCGTGCCCGCCACCGACTGGAACACCAGGTCGACGGGCGCGCCGCGGCGTATCGCTTCCAGGGTATTGGTAATGTGCGTGAGTACGCAGGACTGGGTGGGGATGTGATACTGGTCGATGACAGCATCGAGCAAGTGCAGCAGCGAGACCACTTGCGCCACATTGTCGGTCGCAGGATTGATGCCGATCACGGCATCGCCGCTGCCTAGCAACAGGCCATCGAGGAGGGAGGCAGCGATGCCGGTGGCGTCGTCCGTCGGGTGGTTCGGTTGCAGCCGCGTGGACAGGCGCCCTTCCAGGCCCAGCGTATTGCGGAAAGACGTGACGACCTTGCACTTGCGGGCCACCAGCACCAGGTCCTGCAAGCGCATCAGTTTCGAGACGGCCGCCGCCATTTCAGGCGTGATGCCGGCGGCCACCCGAGCCAGCGTTTGCGTATCCGTCGCGTCATCGAGCAGCCAGTCGCGGAAGTCGCCCACGCACAGGTGGGAAATCGGCGCGAACGCGGCGCGCTCGTGGCTATCGATGATCAGGCGCGTGACTTCATCGTCTTCATACGGCACCAGCGCCTCATTGAGGAACAGCGATAGCGGCACGTCCGCCAGCGCCAGCTGCGCCGCCACCCGTTCCCGCGCGCTGGCCGCCGCCACGCCCGCCAGCACATCGCCCGAACGCAGCGGCGTGGCCTTCGCCAGCAGCTCTTTCAGGCTGGCGAACTGGTAAACATGGCTGTCTATCGTATGGCTGAAGCGGGACATAGATTGTGCTCCAAGGCATATCCAATGCCCCATTCTACGCCGGACTACAGGCTGCGCAGCGCGCCTTCCAGCTGCGGATAACGGAAGGCAAAGCCGTCGGCCAGCAAACGGCGCGGTGCCACCCTTTGGCCTTCCACCAGCAAGTCGGCCTGCTCGCCCAGCAAGGCGCGCATGAGGAAGGCGGGCGTGGGCATGAAGCTGGGGCGGTGCAGCACCGCGCCCGCCACCTGGGCGAAGCGGCGCTGCGCGATGGCTTCCGGCGCGCAGAAGTTATACGCGCCGCTGACTGCCTGTTCTTCACTGCGGCGCGCCAGGTGGGCGATGCCACGGATGACATCGCGCACATGCACCCACGAGATCCATTGCTTGCCGCTGCCCAGCGGGCCGCCCGCGCCGAAGCGTATCGGCAGCAGCATCTGCGGCAGCGAACCCTGGTGGCCAAACACGAGGCCAAAGCGCATGCAGCCCACTTGCACGCCGTAGCGCTCCGCCTGGCGCGCGGCCGCTTCCCACTCCTGGCACAGCTGCGACATGAAGATGGCTTGCGGCGCGCTGTCTTCAGCCAATTCCGTCGCGTCGCCCTGCGGCTGCACGCCGTAGTAGCCGATGGCCGACGCGGACAGCAGCACCCTCGGCTTGTGCTGCGCGCGGGCGATCCACGCCACCAGTTCCTGCGTCAGCGCCACGCGGCTGCGGCGCAGGGCAGCCTTGCGCGCGTCCGTCCAGCGCTTCCCGACGATACGCGCGCCGGCCAGGTTGACCACCATGTCGATGCGCTGCGCATCCGATAATTCGTTCAGCGACTGAATGCAGCGCACCTGGCCGTCAAAGGTCCACGCGGCCTGTTTCGGCTGGCGCGTCAGCACCGTCACCGCATGGCCGTCGGCCAGCAGGGCGCTGACCAACTGCTGGCCGATGAAACCCGTGGCGCCCGTCACCAGCACGGACTGCGGCACGGCGGCAAAGCGCAGGTGTTCCTCTTGCTCTTGCTTCTCCTGCACCTTGCGCCGGCCCAGCTGCCACACGGCATACGCGTCGCGCAGGCCAGACAGGCCCACGCCCACGCCGCACAGGGCCAGGAAGACGCTTAGCCAGCCATACGGCTGCCACACGAGGGCCGTCGGCAAGCTGGCCCACTCGCTGCTATTGAGCGCCAGCAGCGCGATGAAGGCGCCCGCATTGATCGCCAGCACCGTGTGCGTGACCCGCTCCGTGGCGGGCAAGAGGCGGGTCTTGTCTTCCACGACGAAGTCCCACAGGGTCAGCACGATTTCCACGCCAAACACGATCACCAATACCCAGGCCCAGGCGCCATGCCATTCCCAGGCGGCCAGGCCCACGAACAGCAGGCTGTAGATCAGCGCGCGGGTGGCATGGATAGTCAATTCCAGGCGCGCCGAAGCCTTTTGCGGCAGCGCTTCCGTGATTTCATGGTGGTAGATGGTGTCGAAGGCGCCCAGGCAGCCTTGCGCCGCCATCAGTTGCAGGGCCAGCAGATGCGTATTCATGGTGTGTCCTTGTGAAGGGTGGGCGCCGCGCTTTCGCGGAACACGCCGACCTGGGTGAACGTGGTGCCGAACAGGGCGTGGCGGATCTCGATGCGGATATTGAATTGCTGCGGCGTGTCGTTGCGGTGGCACAGATAGGTCTTGCCGGGCGTGAGCACCCCGGGAAGTGGCATGCGCCAGCCGAAAATATCCCAAAAATAGCCGTCGCTGGTGAAGTGCAGGTTGCCATCCTCGACATGCAGCAGCAGCTTCATGCCCAGCCCCATGCCCACGTATTCGAGCACTTCGCCGTGTGCGCTTTCCGCCATGTAGGACGTGAAGCGGATGGGCGCGCGCCCGTGCAGGCGGTAAGTGCGCTGCTTGAAGATGAAGGGGCAGCCAGGACGCGAATAGACCTCGATATCCACGGGGAAGTCGTGATCGTCATATGGAATCAGCGCGCCACCGATGAAGGGACGCGTCAGCCAGCCCAGCATCTTGCCAAGGCGCGAGCTGGTGAGTTCACTGAGTTTGCCCCGGTAATACAGGGGCTGGCCCGGCGCGGGATTTTTTTCGAAGCGGCGACGGATATCCGCGTGCAGGGTGAGCCACTGCTCACCCATCACCTTCCTGAACAGTTCTCCTTCCGAGGGGCCGTTCATGACTTTCCCCGCTTGCCAGGTTTTTCTTCCGGACTGAGGAACTTGGCCACCTTGCCACCCATGGACAGCATGCGCTGCAGGGTCGCCGGCGGCAGGTTTTTATAGTCGCTGTAGGTGCTGCTGAGCATTTCCAGGAAGGCCAGCACTTCGCCCATGCGCGCCAGCGTTTCTGGCGGTATCGCCGCATCGTACTCGCCCTCGATCGCGCATTCGCGCAGTACCGTCAGGGTGGGGTCGATCTCGCGCCGCTTGCGCTCTTCCATGATGACCCTGAAGATTTCCCACACATCCTGCAGGGCGACGAAGTGGTCGCGCCGATCCCCCATCACGTGCGTGATGCGCGCCAGGCCCCAGCTTTGCAATTCCTTCAGGCTGTTGCTGACATTCGAGCGGGCCACATTCAGGCTGGCCGCGATATCTTCCGCCGTCAGCGGTTCGTTGGCCAGGAACAGCAGCGCGTGAATTTGCGCCACCGTACGATTGACGCCCCAGCGCGTGCCCATTTCACCCCAGTGGAGGATGTACTTTTGCGTGGTCGGACTCAGAACACCTACCATAACCTGCTCCGCGTCGCGCCTTGCAGCCTGCGATGCTCACTGTGCTCAAGCACAGTTGCGCTTCTCGGCCACAATTCGCTGCCGCTCGCTACGGTTCTGCCAGACGCTCTTGATTCCATGATGTTCTCTTATTTCTGTCGTTACAGAAATGTAAGACAGAACGAAAACCCAGTCAAGCACGATTCGTCAAGACTGTGCGGGCGGCTGGCCCATGGCGCGCAGGAACGCTTGCTGCGAAGCGTGCAGCTGGCCATATCCGAGTTCGCGGTACACGAGGCCGTGACGCGGCGCCAGTTCGGCCAGGATGCGCGCCAGCGCCGGGTAGTGGCGGTGGTTCCAGGTGGGGAACAAATGATGCGTGAGGTGCAAATTCAATCCGCCGAGCCAGTAGCCGAGCCAGCGCAGGTGGTGCGGTTTCGGCGTCCAGTCGCAGGCCGTGTAAAACGTGTGCTGGTACCAGTCGTGCGGCAAGGTGCCATCGGGCCCCGGCTGGAAAAACTCCACTTCGGCCCAGTGCGTGCCGAGGATCAGCGCCACCAGTGCGCACGAGGCGATTATCTGGCCCACAAAATACGCGCCCAGCACCACATCCCAGCCGATGCCGTGCTGCTGCAGCAGCCACATGGGCAGCGCCAGCACCAGCGCCACGTGGCCCAGCTTCCAGCCCAGGAACGACAGCCAGCCGCGCCAACCCTGCAAGCGGCTGTGCGCGGCCACGGGCGTCTTGCCGAAGCGGTCAAGCCAGTCGCCATACCAGTTCAAATAAGGCAGCGACAGGGCAGCCACCACGGGCCAGTACAGGTATTGATAGCGGTACTGGGGCGACCAGCGTTGGTACGGCGTCTGGCGCAGGAAAGGATTCGGTTCCGTGTCGAGGTCATAGCCTTCCACGTTGGCATAGGTATGGTGGAAATGCACGTGGCGGATGGTCCAGAAATCCGTGTCCACGCCCACGGGCAAGCCCACCAGCCGGATCAGGATGCGATTCAGGCGTCCCTGGCGGAAGACGGCGCTATGGGCCGCGTCGTGCAGGGTGTTCATGGCCAGCGCCATGGCCGTGACCAGGCAAGCCACATAGCTGGCGACAAATGGCCAGGTGCTGTGGGCGTTCAAGGCCAGCACATACAGCCCCACCGTCAACATGGCCAGAAACACAGCTTTTGCATGCATGCGCGCGTCGCCAAAGCGGTGCTTTCCTTCGCTGGCGAGGTAGGCATCGGCGCGCGCGCGCAGTTCGCGGCGGAAGGCGGAATCGCGCGCGGGCTGGAAGCGCAGCGGCGGCAAAGGAGGCACAGGCGTCACGCGCGCGTCCCCGCTGCGGCCGGCCACCACAGGCGGCGCGCACCGTCGAGGCCATGCGCCAGCAGCGCGACCAGGAAGACCATGCCCCACACATCGCGCGCGCCATACCAGCCCAGATACAGGGCCGGCATGGCCACGGCGATGGCGACCCAGGCGATGGCGCCCCAGCGGCGCGCATCGGACAGGCCACCCAGGGCTAGGGTGCCGGTGAAGATCAGCGCAAACAGGATCGCCTGCTGCGCGCCGGCCAGCGCCGCTTCATGGTTGACGTAATAGATCACCAGGCCAAACAAAATCACGCCGCCGCTGCCGATGAACAGTTCGGGCACCTCGAAGGTGCCGCGCGACTGCCAGTGGGGGAAGCGCGTGCGCAGCCACTTGAACAGTTTGCCGTTGCTGGCCAACAGGGGGTTGTGCGTGGGTGTCATGCCCTTCACGCCATAGCGCATTTCCACGCCCTCGAGTTCGGGCTGGAAGCTGCCGAACAGCCTGTCCCACAGCAGCAGGGTGCCGCCGAAATTGCGGTTGATGTAGCGTTTGTCGGTGCCGTGGTGTACGCGGTGGTGCGAGGGCGTGACCATGAATTTGTCGAGGATACCGGACTTGTTTACCAGCGCATTGTGGTTATAGAACTGCACCGTGTAATGCAGGGACGAGACGACGAGGAAGATTTCCAACTGCACGCCCAGCACGGCCAGGATGGCGATGAAGGGGAAATTCGTCAGCGATGAATACCAGGAATTGCGCACGCCCAGCGACAGGTTGAAATGCTCGCCCTGGTGGTGCACCACGTGCACGGCCCACAGCAAAGGGATTTTATGGTGCAGCCGGTGCATCCAGTAAAAGCACAGGTCCCAGGCAAAAAAGGCGAACACCCATTGCGCGACCACGGGCCACTGGTCGACGATATGCAGGTTCACATGGCGCAGCAACAGGGCGAAGGCCGCCACTTCCACGCCGCGGAATACCCACATCAGGATGTGGCCGGAATTGAGGTTGAAGATCACGTCTTTCCACGGCACGGGTGTCTTGCGCACCCATTTCAGGATCAGCAGTTCGGCCAGCACAAAGGCCAGCATGATCAAAAACGACAGGGCAAAAGGATTCATCATGGTGCGGTTTTTATGGAAATGGCGCGGCGGGCAGTCAAGGATACCTGCATTTTCGCCAACATGCCGCCAGCGATGCCCACGGCCAGGCCGGCGGCCAGGTCGATGCTGACGTGCCGGCGCAGCGCGATGATGGCGTAGCAGATCGCCAGGCCCAGCACCACGGCCAGCGCGGAGCGCACCAGGTGACGCCTGTCGCACAAGGCCCACACGCACAGCAGGGTCAGGGCGCCATGCAGCGACGGCAGGCAGTTTTGCGCGGAATCGGCCGCTTGCAGCATGCGCAGCGCCTGCGTGCTCCAGGCGCTGCCTTCACCCACGGGCGGATATGCGAGGGTGGTCGGATACAGCAGGAAGACCACGCCGCAAGCTAGCGCGGAGAGCGCCATGGCGCGCGCCAGCCAGCGCACGCGCGCCGCATCGGCCACCAGGTAGGCGTACGGGATCAGGATGAAGAAGGACAGGTACAGCCAGATGGCGGCATCCGTGTAGGGGATGGCGCGGTCGATGGCTGTTTCAGGCAAAAGTTTCCCCTGCCCTTGCAGCAAATCGCTGGAAAAATACACGAGGCCGACGCTGCCCCAGCCGGCCAGCAAATGCAGCAGGCGGCTGCGTACAGTCATGGAAGAAGGGTTCATGCGCTTGCAAGGCGCCGGATGCGGCGCCGTTTCATGGTGGGGTCAAAGGGAGGCAATTCGGCGCTCGTCGTCCAGGCCAGGCCGTCGACGGCCACGCCGAGGCCCTGCAGCACCGTTACCAGGTGCGCGCGCAGGGCGGCCAGGCCGGCATCGTCCAGGGCCGCGTGCAGTTGCAAGCCAGCTTCGCCCGACTGCACCAGGCGGTAATCGGCGTCCGGCGGCAAGGCTTGCGCGAAGGCCCGCGTCAATACGTCGGCAAACACGGCGACGGGCTCGCCGCCGCGCGCGGACAACATGGATGGTAGGGATGGCAACAACAGCATATCGTCGCAGCGCCCTTCGATGCCATCGATGGCGCGCGTGGCGCGGCCGCACGGGCATGGCGTGGCGCGCGCGAGCAGGATGTCATCGAGACGATAGCGCACGATGGGCTGCGTGATGCGCGTAAAGTCGGTAATCACGGGCACGAAACGCCGCTGTTCCCCATCCAGCCATTGCGGCTCGATATGTACGTATTCCTCGTTCAGGTGCAGCACGCCGTGCTCGCAGGTACTGGCAAGAAAACCCTCGGTGGCCTGGTAGATTTCATGCACGGCGCCAAACGCCTGCACGATCAGGGCGCGGTCCTGCGCTTCCAGCACTTCGGCCACCGAGATGACTTTTTTCGGCGCCAGCGCCAGGCTGCCATCGATGACGCGCAAGGCCAGCTGGCGCAGCACCTGCGCGGGTGCGACGATGACGGAGGGTTGATATTGCGCCAGCTGCGCGCACAGGCTGTCGAACGGTTCGAACAGATCGTAGAAGGCAAAGGTGAGCCACGGTGAACGCACGGCCGTGTACAGATTGCTGTTCGCGCGCAGGAACAGCGCGACCCGTTCTCCTGAAAACAGGCCGTCGGGCAGCGCCTTGGCCAGCATCACGCCCGCCCATTGGGCCTTTTCGCGGGGGCTGACGGTAAACACGGCGCGCCGCGACGAGGTGCCCGACGACAGGCCTACGGTGATGTCGCCCACGGCGGGCGTGAAGTCGCGGCTATGCTCGGCCGCCATGGCAGAAGCCATGGCCTGCGCCAACGTCACCCCCTCGGTATTCATGGCATCGAAGTGTTCGAGCATCAGCGCCTTGTTCATCGTTGGCCACTGCGCGAGGGGCAGGCTGCGGTATGGCGCAAAGTAGCGGCTGCGCGCGCACAGCACATCGATGAAGCGCGCCAGTTGCTCCTGCTGGTAGGCGTCCAGCTGCGCGCGGTCGGCAAAGCGCAGGCGGCGCGTGCGCCAGTACGACAGCAATAACCAGAAAATACGCTTCACGGGCGGCCCGCCACAGGTCGATAATCGAGCGTATCTTCATGCGTGATGCGGATCTGCGCATTGCCCGACTGGTGCAACTGATGCAGGCGCTTCAAGGTTTCGTAATACGGCGCGCGCTTGTGCTGGATGATGAACGACAGTTCGGACGGCCCGCGCAGTTGCTGAAAACTCTCCGGCACCCAGGCCGCGTCCGACGCCAGCAGGGTCCAGCCGCCCTCCTGCAACACGAAGGCGCCGAGATGGCCGATGGCATGGCCGGGCAGATCGACGATGTAAATCTCACCCGTGCCGCTGACGTCGCGCCCGTGCGTAAATGGCAGCAGGGCCGCCGGCAAGGCCGTCTCGGGCACGCTTTCGACAAAGCTCAATCGATCCGACATATCGTTTGGCAGCAACTCGGGCACGAAGGCCTGGCGCACGGCAGCCACGCCGGACAAGCGCCGTACGGCATCCCAGCCCGTTTTTGAAGCCATCAGCCGCGCGCCGGGAAAGTCGCGCAGGCCGGCGATATGGTCGGCGTGGAAGTGCGACAGCAGCAAGGTGTGGATGTCGCCGGGCGACACGCCATGCGCGCGCAACTGCCCCTGCAGCGACTCATTCTCGTCGAAGAAAATCGGCGTCACCCACGCATACATGCGGTACACGCCTTTCGACGTGGCGGCGCGGAAGTGTTCAGCGTAACCGGTGTCCCACAGGTACAGGCCCGCGCGCGTCTCGATCAGGTAGGCGCGCGAGGGGAAGCAGCGGCTGGCCAGCCCGCTGCCTTTCAGGACCATGCAGGACGGATGCGTGCAGTGACCGACGCGAAACGCGGTAATGCTAGCCATTGCGCTCCTTGCCCACCTTGTGCGCCGCCGCTTCCTGGCGCATCCACTGCGCCGTGCGGGCGATGCCTTCCTGCAGGCTGACGATGGGACGGTAACCGAGCACCTTGCGCGCCTTGGCATTATCGAGCGTCATGTCGAAACTGAGCGCGCCGACGCTGTACGGCGTGAGGGAAGGCTCGCGGCGTGTAAAACGCGAAGCGAACTGCATCAGGCGCGCGGCCAGCGCCAGCACGCGGTACGGCACGCTGACGATCTGGAACGGCTGCTGCAAATGCTCGCAGAACAGGCTGCGCAAAATGTCGCACAGGCGCGCCGGCTCGCCATTCGTGATGTTGAAGGCGGCGCCGGAAGCGATGGTCTTGTGCACGGTGGCCAGCCACATCGCATGCACGACATTATCGACATAGGTGACATCGATGGTGACCGCGCCGCCCCTGGGCAGCGGCAGCTTGCCGCCGCGCTCCTGCAGCACGCGTGCCAGGCGCGGGATCAGCACCTGGTCGTGCGGGCCGAAGATGGCGCGCGGGCGCAGAATCACGCAGGTCATGCCGCGATGGCGGTCGACCGACTCTTGCACCAGCTTTTCCGCCATCGCCTTGCTGCGCGCATACGCGTTGACGAAGGCATCAGGGCGGAAGGTTTCCGGCACCTCGTAGCGGTTGCGGTAATCAAAATACATGGCTGGCGTGGAAATGTGCACGAAGCGCGCCACGTGCAGGCTGGCGGCCGCGCGCAGCAGCTGGCCCGTGGCCGTGACGTTGGCGGCGATGAAGTCGCGCTCCGGGCCCCATGGCGAGGATAGCGCGGCGCAGTGCCAGACGGTGTCCATGCCGCGCACCAGCTCATCGACCTGGCGTGGCGATGCCTGCGCCAGATCAAGCGCGACGAATTGGGCGCCCATGCGTTCCAGTTCGCGGCCGACGGCGGCGTTGCGGCCCGTGGCGCGCACTTCCACGCCCTGCGCCAGCAGGGTGCGCACGGCATTGCGCCCCAAGCCGCCCGTTGCTCCCGTGACCAGTATCCGCCTCATCACACCACCTTCACAAATCAAGAATCATTCCGCCGATGGTCAGGCCCGCAGCCGTGCCCATCATCAGCAAACGCTGTCCGGCCACGGCCCGCCCTGTCATCACCGCCTCGTGCAGGGCGGTAGGCAATGACGCGGCCACCTGGTTGCCATGCGTTTCAAAGATCTTGATGATTTTAGCATCGGGAACGTCGAGGATGCGCGCCGCATGCGCGAGGCCCAGCGGGCTGGCCTGGTGCGGCACGACCACGTCGACCCGTTCCAGCCCGGCGCCCGATTCCGCCATTAATTCCGCGAGGAAATCCGGCATCACCTTGACGGCCAGGCGGAAAACGGCCTTGCCATCCATGCGGAACAGATAGTCGCCCGGCTCGCAGCCGTTGCGCGGGTTGCGCTCGGTGCCGCCGCCACGGATTTCGCAGTAGCGCCGCCCTTCCGGATATGTGCCCATCTTGTAGGCGCGGATGCCGGCGCTGCCGTCGCCCCGCTCGACGATGACGGCGGCGGCGCCGTCGCCAAAGATCATCGATGCTTCCGGCTCGCTCCAGTCGACCCCGCGCGATGCGAGGTCGGACGAGACGATGGCGATGCGCCGGTAGGCGCCGCCCGCCAGCATGGACGCGGCCACGCGGAAAGCGGCCATGAAACTGAGACAGCTGGCGTTGACGTCGAAGCTTTGCGTACCTGGCGGCAAGCCCGCATGTTCGGCAACGAAGCAGGCCGTGTTCGGCAAGGCTTGCTCGGGCACACCGCAGGCGCAGATCAGCAGATCGATGTCGGATGGACGCAGGCTGGCGTTCTTCAGCGCGTCGAGCAGGGCGGCGGCGCCCAGCTGGCTTTGCGACTCATCGGGCGCGGCGACAAAGCGCGACAGCACCCCGCTCTTGCGCAGGGTGTAGCCAGCCGGATGGCCCAATTTCAGGTCCAGGCTTGCGGAAGTGACGCTATGCGACGGCACGGCTTTGCCCGTCGCGATCAGGCGAACTGGAATCATGTTGGCCTTAACAAAGTAAAGTAAATACGGTCTATGTATGGTCTATGCGCTAATCGCGTGCCAGCGGCGGCAATGCGACACCGCAGTTCTTGCAGAAATTGGCATCGTCATCGAGCCCTTCTTTCAGGCACGTGGGACAGGTACGCGTAGTCACCAGCTTGGAACTGCGCTGTACCGTCATTTCGGCGCTGATAATGCCGGTAGGCACTGCCAGGATGCCCCAGCCGAGCAACATCATCAGGGAAGCGATGGTGCGCCCGATATCGGTGCGCGGCGTGATATCGCCGAACCCGACCGTGGTCATGGTGCTGATGGCCCAGTATATCGAGGTGGGGATGCTGCTGTATCCGTGATCCGGCCCTTCCACGACATACATCACAGTACCCAACAGAAAGACCACCATCATGACAAAAGACAAGAAAATGAGGATCTTGCGGCGGCTGGCCAGCAAGGCCCGCCCCAGCACCGTGTATTCATGCACATAGGACGTGAGCTTGAGGATACGGAACATGCGCAGCAGGCGCAAAATACGCACGTCGATCAGCACGTGCGCGCCCGGCAGCAGCAAGCCGATGTAGGTCGGCACGATGGCCAGCAAGTCGATGATGCCGAAAAAACTCTTGGCATAGCGCACCGGATGCCGCAGGCACGCCAGGCGGGCAAGGTATTCGATGGTAAATAAAATGGTGAAAAACCATTCCAGCGCCGTCAGCCAGGTGCCATAGCGCTCGGCCACGGAAGCGACACTGCTGAGCACGACCACCGTCACGCTGATCAGGATGGCGGCGATCAGCAGCAGGTCGAAGGCGCGGCCCGTGCGCGTTTCCGCCTCGAAAATGACGGTGTACACCTGCTCGCGCCAGCCCCGTTCGGGCTTGCCAAATTTTTGCTGCGTTTCCTGCGCCGCGATCTGCTGCGGCGTCAAGGGTGCCGCCCCGCTCTTCGTCGCGGCTTTCATGTGGGTAGTGTGCTCATATACTATTATTGTATAGATAATTGACAAAGCACGGCGACACGCACGGTTGCGCTACAGGTTTCACTACGACAGCACTACGACAATTTTTTCGCCAGCAGCACGGCATTACGCCGGTCGCGCTCGGCTTGCACGATGTCCGTCGTGCGCGCTTCCGAGATGCCCACCGTGTGCAGCACGGTGGCCGTCAGTTGCAGCGCCGATTCCAGCGCTTCGGGCACGACCAGGGTGGCGCCCGCCTGTATCAAAGCCACCGCATGCGCCTCGTCGCGGGCGCGCGCATACACGGGCAGCTGCGGATATTCGCGGCGGATCGATTTCACGGCATGCAGTACGGAGGCCGCATGGTCCATGGTCAGCACCACGGCGGCAGCCCGGTCCGCATTCACTTTTTGCAACAATTCCGCGCGCGAGGCATCGCCGAAATACACGGGAAAGCCGCGCGGATGCAGGGTCGTCACCAGCCGCGCATCATTTTCAATCGCCACATACGCGATATCCTGCTCCGTCAGCACCTTCGCCAGCAACTGCCCCACCCGGCCGAAACCGGCGATGATGACGGTGCTGCCCTGCGGCGGCAGCGCCCCGTGCGACAGGTCGGCCAGCTGATGGTGGTGGCGCTTTTCCCACCAGTTGCCGAAAGCGCGCGCCGCCTTGGCCAGCGCCGGCGTGGCAAACAGGCTCAGGCCCACCACCAGCATGACGAATTGCGCCACCTGCGGGCCGATCAACTTCGTGCCCAGCGCATACGCGACGACGATGAAAGCAAATTCGCCGCCCTGCCCCAGCAGCACGCCCGTTTCCACGGCGCGCCCCCAGTGAAAACCGCCGATGCGGAAAATCACGCTGATGACCAGGGTTTTCACCGCAAACAGGCTCAGCACGGCCAGGGGAATCAAAATCGGCGACTTGAGGATTTCGCGCACGTCGATCTGCATGCCCACCGACATGAAGAACAAGCCCATCAACAATCCCTTGAAGGGCTCGATCGTCACCTCCACTTCATGGCGGAATTCCGTCTCCGCCAGCAGCAAGCCCGCCAGCAAGGCGCCCAGCGCCATCGACAGGCCTGCCAGATACGTCAGGCCCGCGATGCCCAGGGTGCTGAGCAAGGTCAGGGCCATGAACACGTCCGGCTGGCGTTTCTTGACGAAGAACTGGAACAGCGGACGGATTACGCGGCGTCCCAGCAGATAGATCAGCAGGATGGCGCCCGCCGATTTCACGGCCGCAAAGCTGAGCAGATACGCCAGATCATCGCTACGCCCGCTGGCAAACACGTCGATCAGGATGAACAGCGGCACCACCATCAAATCCTGCAACATCAAAATGGAAAAGCCCGCCTGGCCGGCAGGCGTTTGCAGGGAGCGCTGGTCGGTCAGCAACTGCATCACCACGGCCGTGGACGACAGCGACAGCACCAGACCCAGCACGATGGACGCTTCCAGCGACAGGCCAAAATAGTACGCGACACTGCCGATCAGACAGGCGCTGACAACCACCTGCCCCACGCCCGCGCCGAACACCCAGCGCCGCAGCGCCCACAGCCGTTCAGTCGACAGTTCCAGGCCGATCATGAACATCAAAAACATCACGCCCAGCTCGGCCAGGCCGCTGACCTGCTCGGCGCGGACAAACGAGAAATACGTCAGCCAAGCGAATTGACCGGCCCACAGGCCGAAGCCAAACGGGCCGAACAGGGCGCCGACGGCCAGGAAGCCGAGCACCTGGTTGACCTTCAGGCGTTGCAATAGCGGAATAAAAATCCCCGCCAGGGCGAGAAACAGCAGGGTTTCCCGCAGATACGGTAAGGCGTGTTGCTCTTCCAAAATAGTCCTAACTAAATATCATTCTTGCTGAATTGGTAGTGTCGCATGCTGGGTCACGGCGAAGCAGGCACACACACGATATTTTTTGCCTAAGAGCAACACATCCGTTCTCTATTTCGGCAGCGCCAGCATGTCGGCTCGGGGGCGGTCCCAGCCCGGCACGTAGGCGGGACAAGGGCGGCTACGGAACTGCTGCAGCTCCACGGTCGTAAAATTGGGCAGCATGCCGGGATTGAAACGCACATCCGTCAGCTTGTCCGCGTTCAATCTGGGCATGCGGGCAAAGCGGAGCCAGGCGTCAACAAAGCAATTGTCCGACTGCAAGGCGCGCAAGGAGGCCAGGCTGCCCGCCGCCTGCGCGGACACGGCAATGCCGGGCGCCAGTTGCTGTCCTTGCTTACCCGTTTCGGCCAGCCCGGACGGGCAGGCGGCGGGCGCCAGCGACTCGGGCAGCAGGCTCAGGGTGCCGCGCCGCAAGGTGTACACGTCTGTCTTGCTGTCGAGCGAGACATAGATCCAGCACAGGGGATTGCTGGGAAACGCCGTCATGGCCACATCCCACACGCGCGTGCCGGGGTCGAGCCGCTGCACGGCCGCCTCGATGCGCGTACGGCCGATGGCCGAGGCCACGCCCTGCGTGCCAATAAAAGTGGCGGCCAGTGCAAAGGCCAGCAGCAGCGCTCCCCTTCCCCGCTCACCGGCCCGTGCTTGCAACACGGCCAGGACCACGCCCAGCCCCAGCAAGACAGCCAGCGAGGCGGGTGCCAAGTAGGATTTATAGGTGAAGAAACACAGGGCCGCCGCCAGCGCGGCCAGCAGCACGCTTTTGACGATGCCGTAGTGCAAGGACATGATCACGGGCACGCCCAGCAGCACCCAGAACATGGGTTCGACAATGAAGACCATGTCGCCATACAGCCAGCGGCTGTCAAACGGGTAAAACGGGTGCAAGCCATAGGAATTGAGGAAATCCATGCCCATGTGCAAGCAAAATCCCAGCAGCAAGCAAGCCGCCAGGCCCAGGCGGGCGGGTACGCTGTCCTTCAGCAGGCGGCGCGCGCCGGGCCACAGCAGCCATAGCAGGGCCAGCAACAGCAGCGCCTGCGGCAAGGCCAGCAGCAAGGTATGCGTGTGGCCACGGTGGTGCAGCATGTAGCCGAACGGGCGCGGCAGCAACCGGGTGAGCACCAGGTCCAGGTCGGGCGCGTTGCTGGCAAACCAGGCCGTAAACAGAAACAGCGCGCGCCGGGTGCGCTGGGCGGGGGCTTGCGGCTCGGGCGGCAGGCTGCGGTGTACCAGTTCGCCGACCCCGAGGCCGATGACCGAATGCGTAATATTATCCATCGGGCAATTTTACAGGATGCAGCCACCCCAAGAGCAAAGGCCGGGGTCGTACCCTCAGGGTACGACCCCGGATTCTGCCATTGGGTTTGTTCAAATCAAGCGTCTACAGCGCCTGTAAATCTTCCCCGCGCATGCCCACCAGCAAGGCGCGGCCATCGGGCAGCACGCGGAACTCGCCGTAACGGGCCTTTTCCCAGCGCGCCGCCTCGCCTTCCTTGAAGAACCAGGCATCGCTGACCAGCACCCAGTTGCCATCCTTCGGCGTCAGTTCGAGCAGGAATTCCCCGGACGCCAGCGCCTCTTTGGTGTATGGGCGCAGCAGTTCGGCCACGCCCCGTGCATCGCGCGTGGCCACCACGAGTGGCCGGCCAGGCGCCCTGTCCACGCTGGCCAACGTGCTGAGGACGCCGAGGTTGACGAAGTTGAGGCGCATATAGTCGCCCTGCATCAGCGAGCGGGGATCGACGGGTTCCAGCGCCACGAAGATGGCCTCGCCCTTGGCAATCAGCTGTTCTTTTTGCCAGATGCCGATATTTGCCACCAGCAATACCAGCAGCAAGCCCGCCAGCACGCCGAGACGGACATTGCGGCCTTGGGCAGCCACGGCCGATGGTTTACTTTCCACCAGATGCAGAACGGCGCCGCGCATGGCCAGCCACGACAGCGCGCACAGCACGGCGCCGGCCATGGCCAGCAGCGCCGCCTTGCTGGCCAGTGGCCACGCCAGCTGGTAATAAAAGCTGCCAAGTATCCACGCCGCCGCCAGCGCGGCCGCCACGGCCACGCGCGAGCGCCCGCTCGTCAAACAATACGCAAGGATCAGCAGCACGGGGCCCAGTGCCGGCATGAACCACGCCAGCACGATCAGCACCAGCGCCACGCCGATGGCGGGCAACTGGCACAGCGCTGGCCAGCGCCATCCCGTCCAGGCAGCGGCCGCCACGGCCAGCACGAGCGACACGCCATTCAACACCTGCGCATACCAGGCAACGGCCTGGTGCCGGGTCACTTCGCGCGCCACTTCGCCGGCAACACCACCGCCCAGCGCACCGCCCAGCATGAAGGTCATGCCGGACCAGAAAACCAGTCCCAGCAAGATGGCCAATACCCAGCCCGTCGACAGCGATTCCAGGAAGGCGGCGATGGGTGCGCCGCGGCCATCGTTGAAGGCCTGCTTCTGCAGCCAGTGCGCGCCAAGCCAGCATGCCAGGGCCAGCATCCAGGCCAGATACAGTTGCGTGGGGTCGTTCTCGAAAATCCAGTCGCGCGTGCTATCGACGATGCCCAGCCCCAGCAAGCCGCAGGCGACCAGTCCCAGCAGTACGCGCAGCCAGTCGCGCGGCAGGGATGCAGCCACCAGCAGACACGCCAGGCACATCAGCAGCGAGGCAATCTGCGTGGCATAGTCACGGAACAGGGCGTAGCCCAGCAAGCCACCACCCACCAGCAGGCAGGGCACGGCCAGCTGTTCGACAAACAAGGCCACGCCGCGCATGCGGATCAGCAACACGGACACCACCAGCACGATGGCGGCCACGACATACGCGCCAGGACCGTGGCGCACGAGGTCTTCCAGGCCCACGCCCAGCGCAATCATCAGGGGAATGGCGGCCAGCCATGCGCCGAAGGCCGTCATCAGCACCAGCGGCCACGGCCGCACATCCTGCACCGGCCGGCTAGCGCCGGGCGGCAGCAGGCCAGCGCGCGTGGCGTCATCGATCAGGGTGGCGAGCGCATCGGCCCGCTGACTGTTCATCTTGCTCATGCCACCTCCTGGCGCGTGCGCCACAGTATGCCTTGCACGGTCAGCGCCAGCAGCACGGCGGCAAACAAGCCCAGCATGGCCAGCCTGCCGACGCCATCGCCATTGCCGCCATTGAGCAGCACGCGCGCCAGGCCGCCCACCAGCAAGGTGTTCAGGCCCAGCGAGACGGCACTGAGGCCAAACACGTCAAAGTAGCGGCGCGTGGACAGCAGGATGCCGGCGACGGCCAGCAAGCCCAGCCCGGCCCAGTACGGAGATTCGATATTGCTGCCGAACAGGGCGCTGACAGCCGTGCCCGTGATAAGGATAGTGGCGAGTATCAGGCCCAGGCGCAAGGCCCAGCTGCCCGCGCCCGTCCAGCGCGCCAGCAGGGGCGAGACAAATACGCACGCGGCCAGCACGACCAGCCAGCCGCTGACGAAAATGGACAGATCGCTTGAATCGATGCGCCAGCTGTGGTGCGCATGCGCCTGCATCCACAGGGCGGCGGCCGTGGCCAGCACCAGCATCCACGGCGTCCACAGCACGTCGCTGCGCGCCACCAGGCACAGGGGCAAGGCCAGCACGGCCCACAGGGCGAACAGCTGCCACGGATCGGCGCCCGTCTGGTACGTCTGGCCGAAATACGCGAACAGGCCGCCGATGCCCAGCAAGGCCAGCAGCAGCAAGGGCACGCGCGCCTTGGGCATGACGAACGCGCCCACGCAGGCGGCGGCAAACACGCCTTGCAGCAGGGCAAAGCGGCCCATGCGGCCCAGCTCTTCCCAGTTGGCGGCGACCCAGCAGATCAGTCCCATACCCAGCAGCGCGGCGCCCAGCACGGCCACGCCGCGCGGCAGCCAGTAGGCCAGGCGCGCGGGTTCGCGCTGGAAGCCGGCCACTTCCTGCAATTGCCGGGTTTGTTGGGCATCGAGCGCGTTGGCCGAGGCGAGCTGGTACACGGCGAGGCGTAAATCCATCGTCTGCTTTCTGTTGATTTTTATTGAGGATGAAAAGCGTCAGCGCTCGACGCTCACGCCGCGCCAGAAGGCGACGTAGCCGGCAATTTGCCTGGCGGCGTCCTTGGGCTGGGGGTAATACCAGGCGGCGTTGGCATTCGTCTGGCCATCGACGACGAGGTCGTGATAGCTGGCCGTGCCCTTCCACGGGCAGATGGTCGTATGGCTGCTGGGGCGCAGGTAGGCCTGCGTCACTGCCGCCAAAGGAAAATACACATTGTTTTCAACGATTTGCACCTGATCGTCGGTGGCTTGCGCGATGACGGCGCCATTCCAGCGGGCTGTTGGCATTTGACTATCCTCCTGCGCCGAGTGTAGCCGAAAATGCCCGCCATGGCGCGCGCCATTGGCGCCGGGCTCAAGCGCCGGCGATGATCTGGCGCAAGGCTTGCTCGAACACTTCGGGCGGCTGGCCGCCAGAAATCAGGTGGCGCTCGTTAATGATGACGGCGGGCACCGAGTTGATGCCGTTCTGCTGGTAGAGCTGCTCCTGCGCGCGCACCTCGTCCGCGTAGGCGTTCGATGCCAGCACCTCGGCCGCTTTGACGGTGTCCAAGCCCACCTCGCCGGCCACTTTCAGCAGCACCTCGTGCGAGGACGGGTTCTGGCCCTGCGTGAAATACGCATCGAACAAGGCCATCTTGAGTGCCTTCTGGCGCCCTTCGATTCCGGCCCAGTGCAGCAAACGGTGCGCATCGAAAGTGTTATAGATGCGGCCGCGCTTGTCCATGGAAAAGGTAAAGCCCAGCTGCTCGCCGCGCGCGCGGATCGCTTCGCGCGATTGCGCCATCTGTTCCGGGGTGGAACCGTATTTGCGGGCGATGTGTTCGCCGATATCCTCGCCTTCGGGCGGCATATTGGCATTCAACTCGAAGGGCTGGAAGTGGATGTCGGCCTGGACGGTGCCCTGCAGTTTGTCCAGCGCCTGCTCCAGCGATTTCAGGCCGATCACGCACCAGGGGCAGGAAACGTCGGAAACGAAGTCGATACGGATGGGAGTGGGTGTGACGGGAGTGGAACTCATGGTGGGCAGCCTTTGCGCGAGTCGGTGGCGGCTGCACCGCGCGGCGCCGCAAGCACAGCATATGCGTGCGGGCCGCGGGAAATCAAGCGCTTACTTCTTCATGGCGGATGCCTTGGCCGCGTCCTTCTTGCCGCCGATCTTGCTTTCTTTGCCGGAGAGCAAGTTCGCGATGTTCTGGCTATGGCGATAAGCCAGCAGCACGCTCATGACGATCACGGACAGCAAGATGGGATCGACACCGAACAGCAAGCCATAGTAAAACGGCGCGAACAGGGCTGCAACCAGGGCCGCCAGCGAGGAATAACGGAAAGCGTAGGCGATGATCAGCCAGGTGGCCAAGGTCGCCAGGCCCAGCCATGGATTGATACCCAGCAACACACCGAGGGCCGTGGCCACGCCCTTGCCGCCGACGAAGCGGAAAAGCACGGGCCACAAATGGCCGAGGAAAACGGCGATGGCCACCAGGGCCACGGCCGTGTCGCCCACGCCCAGCGCAGTGGAAAAATGGTCAGCCAGGAACACGGCCAGCCAGCCCTTGGCGCCATCGCCCAGCAGGGTCATGATGGCGGCGCCCTTGTTGCCGCTGCGCAGCACGTTGGTGGCGCCCGGATTTTTCGAGCCATAGGTGCGCGGATCGGCAATGCCGTAGACCTTGCTCATCACCACGGCAAACGATATCGAGCCGAGCAAGTAAGCGGCCACTGTCATTGCCACGGTTGTGATTACTGGATTCATTTCTTCCCTTTATTATGTTTATTGCACCAGCGTCGAGGCTGGCGCAGCAGAATATACACCATGCTCTATGCTCCGCAACAGGCTTTGGACGATTTCCTTAATCCTGCAGCGCGCACTGCACCGGCTTGGCGTTCAGTAAATCGAGCAGCACTTGCGGCGCCAGCGCGACGAGAAAACCGCGCCGCCCGCCATTGATATAGATGCGTTCGAGCGCCAGGATGGATTGCTCCACGTACACGGGCATCGCTTTTTTGGTGCCGAACGGCGAGGTGCCGCCGATCATGTAGCCGGAATGGCGCTGCGCCACCTCGGGCTTGCACGGCTCGACGGACTTGCAGCCGATGCCACGCGCCAGGTTCTTGGTCGATACCTTGCAATCACCATGCATGAGCACGATCATCGGCCGCGCCGCCTCGTCCTGCATCACCAGGGTCTTGATCACCGCGTGTTCCGGCACCCCCAACTCGCGCGCCGAGACGCTGGTGCCGCCGTGCTCCTCGTACGGATACGGGTGTTCTTCAAAGGAAACCTGATGCTTGCGCAGCATCTGCGTCGCCTGGGTTTCAGAAATATGCTCTTTTTTAGCCATGCGTGATACGCTGATCGTTCAGTGAGGAGTACTAATTATGCAGGAAGAAATCCGCTTTGCCACATTCAATGTCTGCAACCTGGCCCCGGCCGGGGTGAAATTGTATGACAACCTCGAACCGTTGAGCCCGGCGCAATACGAGGCCAAGGCGGAATGGACAGCGCGGCAGATCGACCTGCTCGGAGCCGACGTGATCGGTTTCCAGGAAATTTTCTCGCAAGCGGCCCTGCGCGACGTGCTGTCGCGCACGCGCCACTACCGCGACGCAACCCTGGCCGGCTACGATGCGATGGATGCGGCAGGACGCATGCTGCCCACGGTGGCGCTGGTGTCGCGGCTGCCGCTGGCCGGCGCCGGTGTTGCATGGACGAATTTCCCGGCCGGCGTGAGCGTGCCCGCCGACAGCCATGCCGCCGATGACAACGCCTGCCGCTTCGCCCGCGCACCGCTGCATGTGCAGGTGCACTTGCCTGGAGGCCAACTCACCGACGTGGTGGTGGTGCACTTGAAGTCGCGCCGGCCCGACTACCGCCATGGCGAAGGCAGCGACGCCGCCCACGCGCTGGCCAACCTGCGTTCGCTGCAGCGGCGCGGCGCGGAAGCGGTGGCCCTGCGCGTGCTGGCAAGCGAACTGGGCCACAGCGGCCGTCCCCGCATCGTGCTGGGCGACTTCAACGACATCGCCAATGCCGTCACCACGTCCATCGTCATGGGCGCGGGCGCGCCGTGCGAACCGCGTGGTGATATGCCGGAAATGCGCGCGCGCCTGTATGACGCCAACGCCATCCAGCGGCGCCAGGATGCGTTGCGCCATGTGGGCTACACGAATATCCATGACAGCGCCTACATGACGATCGACCACATTCTCGTGTCCGAACACTTCCACGCCGCCTCGCCGCGCGCCATCGGCGTGGTGCAGGAAGTGAGCTGCCTGAACGACCATTTGCTGCTGGGCCTGCCACACGCATCCGACCATGGCCAGGTGCTGGCGCGCATCAAGCTGCTGGGAAACATTGATTAATGCAACAACTAATGTAACAACGTCGCCAGCGCACTGCCCTCGACTTGCGCGCTGGCATAGCGCCCCTGGTATTGCTGGCAGCCCTGCGCCTGCAGATAGGCCAGTTGCTGCGCCGTTTCCACGCCTTCGGCTATCACCGTCAATTGCAGCTCGCGCGCCATGGCGATGATGGTGGCGGCGACGGCCGTGTCAGACCCGCCAGCCGCGCCATCCGCCGCAGCGGGCAAGAACGAGGGGTCGATTTTCAGCTTGTCCACCGGGTAATGGCGCAGAGTGGCCAGGCGCGAATAGCCGGTGCCGAAGTCGTCGATGGCCAGCCTGGCGCCCAGCGCGCGCAGCTGCGCCAGCACACCGGCCAGGCGCGCGCCGCCCTTCATCAGCAGCGCTTCCGTCACTTCCAGTTCCAGGCAGGCGGCAGGCAAACCCGACACGGCGAGCGCATCTTGCACGCTGAGCAATAAATTATTATGCAGGCATTGCGCCGGCGACAGATTCACGGCCACGCGCCAGGCCTGGCCCGCATCGTGCCAGGCGCGCGCGCGCAGGCAGGCATGGCGCAACACCCAGTTGCCAATCGACACCATCAAGCCGCACTCCTCGGCCACGGCGATGAAGCGCTCGGGCGGCAGCACGCCCAGTTGCGGGTGGCGCCAGCGCAACAGGGCCTCTGCGCCGAGAATCTTCCCGCTGGCGATATCGAGCGCGGGCTGGAACTCCAGCACGAGTTCATCGCGGCCCAGCGCGGCGCGCAAGCCTTGCTCCAGGCTGGCCCGCTCGACGATGTGCGCATTCATCTCGGCATTGAAAAACTGGAAATTGTTGCGCCCTCTTTCCTTGGCGTGGTACATGGCGATATCGGCGTTGTGCACCAGGGTGTCGATACTGTCGCCATCGCTGGGAAAGATGGCCACGCCGATCGAGGTCGACACATGCAGTTCGTATTCGCCCAGTTGATAGGGTTGCGTGACGGCATGCAGCAGGCTCGATGCCACATGGGCCACCTGGTCGATGCCACCCACCTCGGCCAGGATGACGACGAACTCGTCGCCGCCATGCCGGCTGACGGTGTCGACGCCGCGCACGCAGCGCACCAGGCGCCGCGCCACTTCCTTGAGCAACAGGTCACCCACGTGGTGGCCCATGCTGTCATTGATGTGCTTGAAATGGTCGAGGTCCAGGTACAGGATGGCCAGCATGCTCAGCTTGCGCCGAGCGGCCGCCAGCGCCAGCGACAGCCGGTCCAGCAGCAGCACCCGGTTCGGCAAGTCGGTGAGAAAATCGTGCTCGGCCAGGTGGCGCGTGTGCTCCTCGTTTTTCTTGCGCTCGCTGATATCGCTGAGTATCGCCAGGTAATTGCTCAATTGCCCTTGTGAGTCGCGGATGGCCGTCAGCGACAGCCAGGCCGGATAGCGCCCGCCCTCCTTGCGCGGACCCACGATATCGCCTTGCCAATAACCGTTGGCATCGACTTCGTCCCACACGTGGTCGAAAAACGCCGGCGCCTCCGGCTCCACGCCGTGCAGGACCAAGGGCTTGCCCAGCATGTCGTCAGGACTGTAGCCGCTGATCTCGCTGTACGCAGGATTCATGCTGACGACGCGCTGCTGCGGATCCATCACCACGATGGCCTCGCGCGCATGTTCGACCACCTGTGCCGACAGGTACAGGGCCCGCTCGGCCAGTTTGCGCGAGGAAATATCGCGGATCACGGCGTAAAACAGATAGGTATGGTCGAGCGTGACGGAGGTGAGCAGCACTTCGCTCCAGAACAGCTGGCCCGTGCACGTCTGATAGCGCCAGTCATAGCGGCAGTTGCCGTCGGCATGAGCCTGCGCCGCCAGCTGCGTGCCGCGCAACGATGATAATGCTCCATCGGGCTGATGCAAGGGCGAAAAGTCGCTGAGGCGGCGTCCCAGCAGCCGTGGCCGGTCTTCGCATTGAAACAGGGAGATGGCGGCCGGGTTGGCCTCGGCGATGTACTCGTCGCGCAGCAGTACGATGGCGTCGGCGGACTTGTCGTACAACTGGCGAAAATTGTCGCCCATCTGCAGCAAGGCACCCTGCGCGGTGCCATCCTGGCTGCTGGCCGTGATGTCGACATCGATGCACACCACTTGCCGCACTCTTCCGCACTGCATGACAGGGAACACGGTGGAACAGATGCAGCGCGGCGCGGCCCCATCGGCGTCCAGTTTCCACAGGCGCGTGCTGCGCGCCTTGCCGCTCTCCCACACGGCCGCCAGTTCGCCGGAGACATCCTCGGCCAGGCTGGCGGCCACCGTGGCCCACGGCTGGCCCAGCGCCAGCTCGGCCGCCACGCCATACAGGCGCGCCGCGCCGGTGCTCCAGTAGCGCACAATGCCGTCGCGGTCGATGCCGCGCACAGCCAGGCCAGGCGCCTGTTCGATGGCAGCAACAATGATGGACAGCAAGTCCAGTGCCTTGCTGGCCGGCCCGGCCTGCGGTTCGGCCGCGGCGAGCAGGCGCCCCGGCGACGGCGTGGCTCCGACAATCCGATCAGACATCAGCCCCCCCGTGACGCGGCCGCGCGGCAACCGGCGGGCGAATGGCCTGTCCGGTGGCGCAACCATCCCGACCATTCTTGCGCGCCGGCGAATCGGCTTCTTGAGGATGCGCAAGCATCGTGACGTGCGCGGCATGCATGCTGGCAGTGGTCTTTGGTCGCCGTTTTTTGCATTCCAGCCCCGATTTTGTGCAATCTGTCGCACGACGATGGCGGCCGGACTTGAATCTTCCTAAAGTGCCAACATGCGCATCGCCGTGAACGGCCGCAGCGGCAGGCGTGCTGCCTGCGGCCGCCACGGTGATGCGCTACCCGAATTCCCCCCGGCCAGCGACAGGCCGGCCCACCGAGACCTGGCGCCGAGCCCCTGCGCCGCTCCTGACTAAAAAACCTATGAAAAACGAGACCCTGCCCCCCGCCTCTCCCCTTGCCGCCACGCGCCGCCGGCGCTGGCGCACCCCCGTGCTGATCCTCGTCATACTGGGGCTGGCCGGCGGCGGATGGAGCGTCATGCAATCGAAGCAGCAAGCCGCCAAGGCTGCCGAATTGCAAGCGAGCAAGAAGAAGGAACAGGCCAAGACGCCCGTGCATGAACTGGCGCAGGGCGACGTGGCCGCCATCGATGCGCGCGCACTCAGCATCAGCCTGCCCCTGTCCGGTTCGCTGGCGCCCGTGACCCAGGCCACCATCAAGGCCAAGGTCTCCGGCGTCATCGAGGAAACGACCTTGCAGGAAGGCCAGCAAGTGGCGAATGGTCAAATCCTCGTGCGCCTGGATGCGGCCGACCTGCGCGCCCGCCTGACGCAGCAGCAAGCCATGCTGGACGAAGCGCAGGCGCGCCTGTCCATGGCGGCCAAGAATGAAGCGAACAGCCAGGCGCTGCTCAAGCAGAAATACATTTCGCAGACAGCTTACGACACCACGCAAAACTCGGTCGACCTGGCGCGCGCCAACGTCAAGTCCGCCGCCGCCATGCTCGATATCGCCCGCATCGCGCTGGCCGATACGGCAATCCGCGCGCCGATGGCCGGCATCGTCAGCAAGCGCCATCTGCAGGCCGGCGAAAAAGTGTCGCCAGACATGCCCGTCTACACCATCGTCAACCTGGCCCGGCTGACCCTGGAAGCGCCCGTGCCCAGCGCAGAGATTCCGCGTATCAAGCTGGGCCAGGACGTGCATTTCAAGGTCGACGGCTTCGGCGCGCGCGATTTCGCCGGCAAGGTCACGCGTATCAATCCCACCACCGAGAGCGGCTCGCGCGCCATGCTGGTCTACATCGCCGTCGACAATGGCGATGGCGCGTTGCGCGGCGGCATGTTCGCCAAAGGCAGCATCGTCACCGAGCGCTCGCCTGTGGCGCCGCTGGTGCCGTTGACGGCCGTGCGCAATGAAAAGCAGGGCCCCGTGGTGTACGCGCTGGTGAACAACAAGGTGGTTGCGCAGCCCGTCACCCTGGGCTTGCGCAACGAGGATGAAGGCTACGCCGAGGTCAGGTCGGGCCTGGTGCCTGGCGCCAAAGTCATCGTCGCCAGGCTCGATGGCGTCAAGCCGGGCCACGGCGTGACCTTCGCCGCCCCCGCCACCGCGCCCGCAGCGCAGGCAGCCGTGCTGGCACGGAAGGATTAAGCCATGTGGATGACCAAAGTCAGTATTCAAAACCCTGTCTTCGCCACCATGGTCATGGTGGCGCTGGTGGTGCTGGGCATCTTCTCCTACCGGGGCCTGGGCGTGGAAAGCATGCCCAGCGTGCAGTTCCCGTTCGCCGCCATTGAAGTGAACTACCCGGGCGCCTCGCCCGAAGCGGTGGAAAACGACATCACGCGCCCCATCGAGGATGCCGTCAACACCGTCAGCGGCATCAAGACCATTCGCGCCAACTCGTGGGAAGGACGCGCCGGCGTCTACCTGGAATTCGAGTTGTCGACCAACATGGACAAGGCCATGCAGGACTTGCGCGACAAGGTGGCCCTGGTGCGCCCGCGCTTCCCGAAGGAAGCCAAGGACCCGTTCATCGCGCGCGCCGAAGGCGACAACGAGCGCCCCATTGCCACCATCGTGCTGACCTCGACCGGGCATGACCTGCGCTCGCTGTCGACCATGACGGAGCAGATCATCAGCAAACGCTTCCAGAGCGTGGCTGGCGTGGGGCAAGTCAAGCTGCGCGGCTTGCGCGCGCGCCAGATCCTCATCAGCATGAAGCCGATCGAACTCAATGCCCAGGGCATCGGCGTCGATGAAGTCATCCGCGCCATCCAGGCGACAAATACCAACCTGCCGGCCGGCTCCATCAGCCATGGCGCGGCCGAACAACTGGTGCGCGTGGAAGGCAAGATCAAGGATGCGCGCGAATTCGGCAAGATCATCGTCGCGCGCCGCGCCATCGGCCCCGTCTACCTCGACCAGGTGGCCACCGTCGTCGACGGCGAGCAGGAAGAGCTGTCGATCTCGCGCATGAACGGCCAGCAAGCCGTGACCATGGAAATCACCAAGGTGCAGGATGCCAACGTAGTGGAAGTGGGTACCGGCATCCTGAAAGTGGCGGCGGACCTGCAAAAGACCCTGCCGCCCGATATCAAGCTGCGCGTGCTGGACGACGAATCGGAGCGCGTGCAAAGCCAGCTCAATAACGTCAAGCGCACCATCATCGAAGGCGCCGTGCTGACCATGGTGATCGTCTTCCTGTTCCTGCACTCGTGGCGCTCGACCATCATCACGGGCTTGACCCTGCCGATCTCCGTGCTGGCCAGCTTCATCGCCATGAAAGCGTTTGGTTTCACGCTGAACTTCCTGACCCTGATGGCGCTGTCCTTGTGCATCGGCCTGTTGATCGATGACGCCATCGTGGTGCGCGAAAACATCGTGCGTCATCTGGGCATGGGGAAAAATCACTACAAGGCGGCCAACGACGGCACCAATGAAATCGGCCTGGCCGTGATGGCCACCACGTTCGCCATCGTCGCCGTGTTCGTGCCCGTTGCCTTCATGGACGGCATCATCGGCCGCTTCTTCCTGCAGTTCGGCATCACCGTCGCCGTCGCCGTGCTGGTGTCGCTGTTCGTCAGCTTCACGCTTGACCCCATGCTGTCGTCCGTCTGGCGCGATCCCGTCAAGGACCGCTTCAAGTATGCGCCATGGCTGGGCCGCTTCATGGCCTGGTTAGAGACGGGCATCGACCGCCTGCACGTCTGGTACGGCAAGGTGTTGAAAGTGGCCCTGCGCTGGCGCAAGACGACGCTGGCCACGGCCGTCGCGCTGTTCGTGGGCAGCCTGATGCTCGTGCCGATGATCGGCGGCGAGATGTTCCCGGAAACGGACCAGGGCTGGGTCAACCTGCGCTTCAAGACGCCCGTCGGCTCCAGCCTTGAATATACGGATTCCAAGGTGCGCCAGATCGAAACGGCCCTGAAGGAATTTCCCGAGATCGACAGCCTGGTGGCCAATATCGGCACGCCCGATGGACGCAACGCGGCCGAAGTGAACCTGAAGCTGACAGATATCAAGACGCACAAGCGCCGCTCGCAGCAGGAACTGGAAAAGCTGATCCGCGAACGCCTGGCGCCGATTGCCGGCATTACCCTGTCGGTCGGAAATCGCCCTATCTTCATCGCCATCCTGGGCACGGACGAAGGCAAGCTCGATGCAGTGGCGCACCGCCTGATGGACAAGATGCGCACCATCAAGGGCCTGGCCGACATGGAGTACAGCCAGGAAGGCGCCAATCCGTCGACCACCGTGAAGATCAACAACGAGCTGGCCAGCGACCTGGGCTTGTCGGTGCAGCAGATCGGCAATGCCCTGCGGCCGTTCGTCGCGGGCGACACGGTCAGCCACTGGCTGGCGTCCGACGGGCAAAACTACGACGTCAACGTGCAGCTGCCCAAGTCGGGCCGGCAAAAGGTGGCAGACCTGGCCGACCTGTCGCTGGCGTCGAGCAAGCTTGACGCCAGCGGCAAGCCCGTCATGATTCCGCTGCGCCAGGTGGTCGAGTTCGTGCCGTCGTCCAGCCCGCAGGTGCTGAAACGCCAGGCCTTGCAGCGCCGCGTCGCCATCTATGCGGGCGTGCAGGGCCGCCCCGCCGGCGACGTCGACGCCGATGTGCAGAAAGCCATCAAGTCCATCGACCTGCCGCCGGGCGTGCGCTTCGACGTGGCCGGCAATGCGCAGCAGATGGCTGAGACCATGGGCGGCGCGATGATGGCGCTGGGTATTGCCGTGATCTTCATCTACCTGGTGCTCGCTTCGCAGTTCGGCAGCTTTTTGCAGCCGATCGCCATCATGGTCTCCCTGCCGCTGTCCCTGATCGGCGTGCTGGCCGCGCTCCTGATTACGGGCAGCACCCTGAACATTTTCTCCGTGATCGGCTTCATCATGCTGATGGGCTTAGTCACCAAGAATGCGATTCTGCTGGTGGACTTCACCAACCAGCGCCAGCGTGAAGGACTGGGGCAGTTTGAGGCGCTGATGGAAGCGGGGCAGGTGCGCTTGCGCCCCATCCTGATGACGACCCTGGCGATGGTCTTCGGCATGCTGCCGATGGCCATCGGCATGGGCGACGGCGGCGAATCGCAGGCACCCATGGGCCGTGCCGTCATCGGCGGCGTCATCACCTCGACCCTGCTGACCCTGGTGGTGGTGCCCGTCGCCTACACCTACCTCGACAGCCTGGGCAAGCGCGCCGCGCGCTTTTTCGGTGGCAGCGGCGGCGAGCATGCTGAATCCGCCGACGACGGCAAAGCGCACGCCCACTGATTGACCGGTCGCCTTCACCGTCCCCGCATTGGCGGGGACGACGCGGCGGCTTCCTGAAGAGAGCTTCAGTTGACCAAAGCGGCACCACTGGCTAGACTATCCCCCGTTATCAATGATATGGAGTGACTCGTGGGTGCTTGTTCCAGTGACAGTAGTCGATTGACCATCGGCGATCGGCCTTAGGCAAGACGCGCGCATTCCGCCCGCCTTGCCCACGGCAAGGTGCGGTTTTACCAGCGGCGATGCACATTCGCCGCCACTTCCCTCCTCATCGTTCCACCGTTATCGTCTGCTGCCCCCTTTCGGGGCGAATTGACTTCGCCCTTGCACTCGTGTGTTCCTCCCCAGCCGGGAGAAACTGATGGTGGTATTTGACTTTGCGCTGCGCGTTGCCGCAGCATTGACCCTGGGCGCCATGATCGGCGCCGAACGCCAGCTGCGCCAGCGCATGGCAGGCTTGCGCACAAACGCGCTGGTGTCCGTCGGCGCCTCGCTGTTCGTGATGGTCTCCGTACTCGAAGGCGATCCCGATGGCCACCTGCGCATCGCCGCGCAGGTAGTGTCGGGCATCGGCTTTCTGGGCGCCGGCGTCATCATGCGCGAAGGGATGACGGTGCGCGGCCTGAACACGGCCGCCACCCTGTGGTGCTCGGCCGCCATCGGCGTGCTGTGCGGCCTGGGGTTTGCCCTGGAAGCGGCCATCGGCACGGGATTCGTGCTGGTCGCCAACCTGGTGCTGCGCCACCTGGCGCAACGCATCAACGCCCACGGCAGCGAAGCGGGCATCGAGACGGAAAGCATCTACCGCGTCACGGCCGTGTGCGAGGCGGAGCAGGAAGTGCAGGTGCGCAAGCTGATGCTGCGCTTAATCAGCGGCATGCCGGCGCTGATGCTGCAATCCTTGCACAGCGAAGACGCGGCGCAGGCCGGGCGCATCGAAGTGCGCGCCGACCTGCTCACGCCCTTGTCCAGCCTGGGATTGCTGGAGCAAATCGTCAGCCAGGTCAGCCTGGAAGGCAGCGTCTCGGCCGTGCGCTGGGCGCTGGTGAATAACGCGGAATTTGTCGCCGAACGGGGAGTGTGATGATGAAAAAATTCTTCCATTGGTTTGCCAGGCGCGGTCCTGTCGTGGCCACCTACCGCCTGACCGTCACCTGCCCTGCGGCGCAAGCCGACCACGTGGTGCGCCTGCTGCTGGCCGAACTGAAAGGCGCGGGCCTGGCGCCGTCGCAAATGCTGCGCAGCTGGGACGAGGCCAGGCAGGTGGTGCAGCTGATCGCCACGGTGCTGTGCCAGGCCGTGCAGCGCGCCGTGCTGGTGCGCTTCGTCAACCGCGCGGGCGCCTGGCCGCAAGTGCGGCAGGTGCGCTGGGAAGGCGTGGCCCCCTCAGCTTGAAGCGGGCAGGCGCATGATGAACAGCGCGCCGCCACCGGGGCGGTTCTGCGCCTCGATACTGCCGCCATACGCGTGCACGATGGCTTGCGACAGGGCCAGGCCCAGGCCGAAGCCGGGCGCCTCGCCCGCGCGCGCCTGGGCGCCCCGGTAAAAACGCTCGAACAGATGCGGCAAGTCTTCCACGCCGATGCCCGCTCCCGCGTCGCTCACGCCCACCAGCGCATGCTCGCCCTCGCGCGATACATGCACGGTGATGACGCTGTCGGGCGGCGAAAACTTCACGGCGTTATCCAGCAGATTGGCCAGCACCAGGTCCACGGGACCGGCCGCCACCCGCGCGTGCACGGCCACACCTTCATCGAAGACAATGCGAATGCCGCGCTGCGCTGCCGGTTTTTCCAGGCGCTGCGCCGCCGCGCGCACGAGCGGATTGAGTGCGATGGTTTCCACGGCATTGCGCTCCTGGCCAGCATCGAGGCGCGTCAGCATCAGCAATTCTTCCACCAGCGTCGTCAGGCGCTGCACTTCATCGAGACAAGAGGCCAGCGCGTCGACATATTCAGCCGCCTCGCGCGGGCGGCGCAGGGTGATTTCGATTTCCGTGCGCAGGCGCGACAGGGGCGAGCGCAGTTCATGCGAGGCGTCGGCCGTGAAGCGGCGCTGCGCATCGTAGCCGTGCTCCAGGCGCTCCAGCATGGCGTTCAGGGTATCGACCAGGCGGCCGATCTCGTCTTGCGTGCCGGGATGGGGCAGGCGCTGGTGCAGGCTGGCTTCGCCGATCGAATGCGCCTGCCGCACCAAGTCGTCGATGGCACCCAGCACGCGGCGCGTCAGCATTTCGCCTGCCAGGCCCACGGCCGCCAGCAAGGCCAGCGCCATGGCGCCAAACAGCACGGTGGCCGCGGCCAGCACGTGATTGACGTCGTCGAGCGAACCGGCCACCTGCACCGCCAGGTGCAAACCGGATGCGGGTACGGGGATGGAAACCATGCGCAGCGGCTCCTCGCCAAACTTGGGCAAGGTTTCAAAGACGGTGTCGCCAGCCGCCAGGCGCGCCAGCAGGGCCGGTGGCGCCGGCAGCTGCGCCGCCTCCAGGTTGCGGCTGCGCGCCAGCACGCGGCCTTCGCCATCGATGATCTGCACCAGGCGGTCGAGCCGCATCAATGACGGCGGCGCCAGGCCCGACGCCACCTCGTGCACCTGCACGGGCTGGCGCGGCCCGGCCGGCAGCATGGCCATTTCCGTCTCGGCCAGCGCCAGCAGGGCCGCGTCGAGCTGGCCATGCACGGCGCGCGACAAGCCCCAGTAGCCGGCCAGTGCGGTACAGGCAACGATGGCGACGATGACGGCCAGGTGCACCCGCAGCAGGCGCTTGCGAAAGCTAGCCACCGCTGTTTTCCGCCAGGCGGAAACCGCGTCCGCGCACCGTGTGGATCAAGGGCGGCAAGCCCGCTGCATCCACTTTCCCCCGCAGGTTGCGCACGTGGACATCGATCAGATTGTCGATGCCGATCAGGTCCGCCTGCCATATCTGCTCGGCCAGGCGCGCGCGGCTGACCACTTCGCCTGCCTGGCGCAGCAGGATCAATAGAATCGCATATTCCTTGGGCGTGAGCACCAGCGGCGCGCCTGCCCGCGTCGCCTGGTGGCTGACAGGATCGAGCGTCAGGTCGGCCAGCGCCAGCACCAGCGGGCGGCTGATGTCGGAGCGGCGTAGCAGCGCGCGGATGCGCGCCAGCAGTTCCTCGAATTCGAACGGTTTGGTCAGGTAATCGTCGGCGCCCGTGTTCAGGCCCGCCACCCGGTCTGCCGTGGCATCGCGCGCGGTCAGCATCAGCACGGGAGTCTGGATGCCGCGCATGCGCAAGTCGCGGCAAAAATCGATGCCCTGCTTGCCCGGCAACATCCAGTCCAGCACGATCACGTCGTAATCGACGGCGTAGCTTTCGTCCTCGCCTTCCTCGGCGCTGTGCGCCACGTCGACCACAAAGCCTTCTTCCTGCAAGCCCCGCGCCAGCAGGCGCGCCGCCTTGCGGTCATCTTCCACCAGGAGGATTCTCATGCCTGCCTTTCGCGTCGCGCCTTGTTTTCCATGCTGGCATTTTACCCCGCTCCACGGCGTACACGCCTAACCTGAAGAATGATTCAGGCATTCTTGGGCGCTTCTTCAGGGGCACATTGCTATGCTTTCCCGGCGCTGTAGTGATACTGCCAGCGCTCCCCTTCTGACTGCCCGTCTGGGCACGGCATCCACGCATGCTCCATCACCATCAATAACAAGGAAACACGGGATGAACACGACCACCCGCAACGCCCTGGGCGCCAGCTACGCGCTCGCTCTCGCCTGCTCGGCCCTCGCCGGCTGCGCCAAACCGACGCCAGCGGCCATACCGCAGACCCAGGCGACGCATCTGGACGATGGCAGCATCGCCGTCGACAAGATGTCGCCGCTGCGCCAGCGCCTGCAGATCGCGCCCGTGCTGGAACAGGATATCGCCACGCAGACGGATGCGCCGGGCAGCATCGAAGCCATGCCGGAAAAAATGGTGAAGATCACGCCGCCATTGGCCGGCCGCATCACGCGGCTGCAACGCGCCCTGGGCGACAGCGTCAAGGCGGGCGACCCGCTGTTCACGCTCGATTCTGCGGAACTGAGCGCCGCCTACGCGGACGACAGCAAGGCCCGTTCCGCCCTGCAGCAGGCGCGCCAGGAATTGGAACGCCAGAAAACCCTGTTCGAGGCGGAGATCACCGCGCGCAAGGAGTACGAATCGGCCCAGGCGACCTACGACCAGGCCGCCAGCGACGCGCAGGCCAGCGCCGACAAGCTTGCCCAGTACGGCGCCGGCGCACGCGGTTCGCGCCGCGACTACGTCCTGCGTTCGCCCATTAGCGGCAGCGTGATCGCCATGGACGGTGCCCAGGGCGGCTACTGGAACGATATCAACGCACCCGTCATGACGGTGGCCGACCTGTCCACCGTGTGGCTGTCGGCCAACGTGGCCGAAAGAGACCTGGCGCAGGTGGCCGTGGGCCAGACGGCGCGCATCACCGTCGATGCCTGGCCCGGCAAGGCTTTCGAAGGCAGGGTCGCGTATGTGGGCGCCGTGCTCGATCCCGAGACGCGCACGGTGAAAGTGCGCGTGGCGATCGACAACCGCGCCGGCACCTTCAAGCCGGGCATGTTCGCCCACGCGCTGTTTTCCGGCACCAGCCGCCGCGCCCTCCTCGTGCCCGCGTCCGCCTTGCTGCAAAGCGGGCCGTCGACGCGCGTGATGGTCGAGCGCGGCCCGCTGCGCTTTGCGCCGCGCACGGTGGAAGTAGGCACCAGCCATGGCGGGCAGGTGGAAATCCTCGCTGGCCTGAAGGCGGGCGAGCGCATCGTCGTCAAGGAAGGAGTGCTGCTCAATGATTGACCGTTTCATCGCCACCTGCTGCCAGCGGCGCGGCATCGTCTGGCTGGTACTGCTGTTTGTCGCCGCCTACGGCGTCTACTGCTGGAAGCAGCTGCCCATCGAAGCCTATCCAGACATCGCCGACGTCACCTCGCAAATCGTCACGCAGGTGCCGGGCCTGGGCGCCGAGGAAATCGAGCAGCAGATCACGATACCGCTGGAGCGCGCCCTGCTGGGCACACCGGGCATGCATGTACTGCGCACGCGCAGCCTGTTCGCGCTGTCGCTGATCACGGTGGTGTTCGAGGATGGCAGCGATGGCTACTTCACGCGCGAACGGCTGCAGGAACGCCTCGCCAGCGTGAACCTGCCATACGACGCCAAGCCGGGGCTCGATCCCTACACTTCGCCCACGGGCGAGATCTACCGCTACACCCTGGAATCGAAAACGCGGTCCCTGCGCGAACTGTCCGAGCTGCAGTTCTGGAGCGTGATCCCGCGCCTGCAGCAGGTGCGCGGCGTGGCGGACGTCAGCAATTTCGGCGGTCTCACCACGCAGTTCATGCTGGAACTCGACCCCGCAAAACTGGACAGCTATGGCTTCTCGCTGGCGCAGGTCAAGGACGCCATCAACGCCAACAACATCAGTGGCGGCGGCAGCGTCATCGACCGCGGCCAGCAATCGTACGTGGTGCGCGGCGTCGGCTTGCTGCACTCGCTCGACGACATGGGCAACGTTGTCGTCAGCAGCAAGAACGGCGTGCCCGTGCTGGTAAAAGATCTGGGCAAGCTCGCCTACGGCAACGTGGAGCGGCGCGGCATCCTTGGCAAGGATGACAATCCCGATACCATCGAAGGCATCACCCTGCTGCTGAAGGATTTCAACCCGTCCGAGGCGCTGGCCGGCATCCATGCGGCCGTGGACGATTTGAATAACAACCTGCTGCCGAAGGACGTCAAGGTCGTGCCTTACCTGGACCGCAGTTCGCTGATCGACGCCACCCTGCATACAGTCGGGTTTACCCTGGGTGAAGGCATGCTGCTGGTCGCCCTGGTGCTGCTACTGTTTTTGGGAAGCCCGCGCGCGGCCGCCATCGTCGCGCTGACGATTCCGCTGGCCCTGCTGATCGCCTTCATCTTCATGCACCATTTTAAAATTCCCGCCAATTTGCTGTCGCTGGGGGCGATCGACTTCGGCATCCTCGTCGACGGTTCCGTGGTGGTGCTGGAAAACATGCTGCGCCGCCGCGAACGCGAACAGGAACGCCCCCTCACCCTGCAGGACGCCATCGAGGCGACCCTGCAGGTGGCGCGTCCCATCATGTTCGGCATGGCCGTCATCATCGCCGCCTATCTGCCCCTGTTCGCCTTCCAGCGCATCGAATACAAGCTGTTTTCTCCGATGGCGTATGCGGTAGGCGCGGCGCTGGTGGGCGCGCTGGTGGTGGCGCTGGTGCTGATTCCAGGCCTGGCCTGGCTGGCCTTGCGCAAGCCGCGCCGCACCTTCCATCACCGCGCGCTGGAAAAGCTGGCGGCCGCGTACGGGCGCTTCCTCGAGCGCATGGTGGGCAAGAAGCGCTGGGTGGCGATGGTGTGCGCCGCCTCGCTGGCGGGCCTGGCCCTGCTGGGCGGGAGCATCGGGCGCGACTTCCTGCCCTATCTCGATGAGGGTTCGCTTTGGCTGCAGGTGCAGATGCCGCCTGGGATCACCCTGGACAAGGCATCCGAGATGGCCAGTGAACTGCGCCGCGCCGCGCTGGAGTTCCCTGAAGTATCGACCATCGTCACGCAGACGGGGCGCAACGACGACGGCACCGATTACTGGACGCCGTCGCACATCGAGGCCAGCGTGGGCCTGCATCCGTACAAGAGCTGGAAATCGGGCCTGAGCAAGCAGCAGCTGATCGCCAAAATGAACGAGCGCTTCGCGCGCATGCCCGGCTATACGGTGGCCTTCATGCAACCGATGATCGATGGCGTGCAAGATAAATTGTCGGGCGCGCACAGCGACCTGACGGTGAAAATCTTCGGCAACGACCTCGACGAAGTGCGCCGCATCGCCGGCAAGGTGGCCAAGGTATTGAAAGGCGTCCCGGGCGCCTCCGACGTGGCGGTGGACGTGGAGCCGCCGCTGCCCAACCTGAAAGTGGAACTGGACAGGGCAAAGGCGGCCCGCTACGGCATCAATGCAGCCGACGTGGCCGACCTGATTTCCACCGGCATCGGCGGCGCGCCCATCGGCCAGGTCTACGTGGGCGAGAAAAGCTACGACATCGCCGTGCGCTTCCCGCCCGCCGCCCGCTCCGACCCGGATGCCATCGCCAAACTGATGCTCACCGCCGCCAACGGCGCCAGGATTCCGCTGGCGCAGGTGGCAAGCATCAGCACCACCTCGGGCGAAAGCGTGATCGTGCGCGAAATGGGACGGCGCCACATCATCGTGCGCCTGAATGCCCGTGGGCGCGATCTGGCCGGCTTCCTGGCCGAAGCGCGTCCCCTGGTGGCGCAAGCCGTGGCAGGCGAGCACCAGCGCATCAGCGTCGAATGGGGCGGCCAGTTCGAAAACCTGCAGCGCGCGCAAAGCCGATTGGCCCTGATCCTGCCGATGACCCTGGGCGCCATGTTCTTGCTGCTGTTTGGCCAGTTCCGCAACCTGCGACAGCCCGCGCTGGTCTTGCTGGCAGTGCCGCTGGCCATGCTCGGTGGCCTGGCCGCGCTGCACCTGCGCGGCATGACCTTGAATGTCTCGAGCGCGGTAGGCTTCATCGCCCTGTTCGGCGTGGCCGTATTGAATGCCGTCCTGATGCTGGCGCAGATCAACCGCTTGCGCGCCGACGAAGGCAAGAGCTTGCGCGACGCCGTGCTGGAAGGCGCGCGCGACCGCATGCGCCCCGTGTTGATGACGGCCACCGTGGCCGCCCTGGGCCTGACGCCCGCCATGCTGGCGACGGGCCTGGGCAGCGACGTGCAGCGCCCGCTGGCCACCGTGGTGGTGGGCGGGCTGGTGACGGCGACGGCACTGACCCTGCTGCTGCTGCCGGCCCTGTATTACCTGATCGAGGCGCACCTGCAAAAACGCCTGACCGACAAAGGAGTGAACCATGACACGTTTTAATGTACTGCTGGCGGCCTGGCTGATCGCGCCAGGCGCCATTGCCGCCCCCTTGAGCTTCGAGACCTATCTGGCCGCCGTGGAAAAAAATAGCCTGGAACTGCAGGCACAACGCGAAAGCATCACCTCGGCCAAGGCCGGCATCGGCATCGCCGGCCTGCGCCCCGATCCCGAATTTACCCTGGGCGCCACGCGCGAGACGGTGCGCAGCGTCGCGCACCGCCCCATCACATGGAACCCGGCCATCAGCATGGCCATCGAGACGGGCGGCAAGCGCGCCGCGCGGTTAAAGGCGGCGCACAGCAATGTCGCGCTGGCCGAGGAGACGGTGGCCGGCTTCAAAAGCGAACTGTATGGCACGGCCGCCGCCGCGTTCACGGAAGCGTGCCGCACACGTGAAGTGGCCGCGCGCAAGCAGCAGACCATGGCGGCCCTGTCGACGGTGGTGGACGCGAACGCCGTGCGGCGCATGGCGGGCGACGTGGGCGGCATCGAGCTGCTGCAGTCGCGCGTGGAACGCGACCAGTTCCAGGCCGAGCTGGCGCAGGCGCGCAGCGAGGCGGACAGTGCCATGTTGGCCCTGTCGCCGCCGCTGGGGCGCCAGTTTGATGCGCTGTTTCCGGACGCGCAGCTGGCCTGCGACTTCGCCGCGTATGAGAACAAGGATGCCAGCGTGCTGGTGCCACAGGCGCTCGACGCGCGCAGCGACGTGCGCATCGCCCGCGCCACCCTGGACAATCTGCGCGATGGCGCGGCGCTGGTGCGCGCCAACCGCGCCGTCGATCCCACCGTCACGCTGGGCCTTGCCGCCGCGCGCGGCTACCATGACGGCATCGACGGCAGCGGCAATCCCGTCGACGGGTCACCGCGCTCGCGCGCCCTCACCCTCTCGCTGGCCATCCCCATCCCCCTGTCGCGGCGCGACAAGGGCGACGTGGTACAGGCCGAAGCGGGCGTCACGCAGGCGATGCTGGCCTTGCGCCAGGCGGAACTGGCAGCGGAAACGCAAGTGCGCACGGCGCAGCGGCAGCTGCGTGCGGCGCAGGACCGGCTGGCGCGCTACCGTGACGGCGTGCTGGTCGATGCGCAAAAGGTGGTGGACGGCATGCGCCTGTCTTACGTCAAAGGCAATGCCTCGCTGCTGGAATGGCTGGCAGCGCAGCGTTCGGCCGATGACGCTTACCAGGGCTATGTGCAGGCGCGCGCCGATGCAGCCATCGCCAGCACGCAGCTGCAACTGGCGATCGGCCAGCGGCCGAGCTTATAGCGGGTAGAAAGTAGAACGAGAAGATACCGGCGCGGCAATGCCGCACCGGTCATCGGGAACGGGGAATTACTGCGGCTGGGCTGGCACGTCGGTAGCGTCATCGGCGTCGTCCGCTTCCGGCTCTTCACCCTCTCTGCCGTCGGCCGCCTTCGGATTGTTTTTCGCTTCCAGCTTGCGTCTGGCTTTTTCCTCGGCTTTCTTCTTCTTTTCCAGCTCTTTTTGCCGTTTTTCGTATTGGAAATTTGTCTTGGCCATTTACTACCTCTTTAGTTTTTAGATGTTACAGATAAGCACATAAGGCACATTATGACGTAATTGAACCAAACACCAAATGTTTAGCCTCGCGGATGGTGCCGCGCATGCAGCAGTTTCAGCCGTTCACGGGCCACATGCGTATAAATCTGCGTGGTGGAGATATCGGAGTGCCCCAGTAACAATTGCACAACACGCAAGTCCGCGCCATGGTTCAGCAAATGGGTGGCGAACGCGTGGCGCAGGGTATGCGGCGACAGCGGCGCCGTGATGCCGGCGCTCAGCGCATGCTTCTTGATGATGACCCAGAACATTTGCCGCGTCATGGCACCGCCGCGCCGCGTGACGAACAGCGCATCGTCCATCTGGCCGTCGAGGATGACGCCGCGCGCCTCCTTCAGGTAGCGCTCGATCCACAGCCGCGCCTGCTCGCCAAACGGCACCAGCCGCGTCTTGCTGCCCTTGCCCGTGATGCGCAGCACGCCATCGTTCAGGCTCAGCTCGACCGATTTCAAGTCCACCAGTTCCGACACGCGCAAGCCGCTCGCGTACATGAGTTCCAGCATGGTGCGCTCGCGCAGGCCCAGCGGCGTGCTCACGTCGGGTGCCGCCAGCAACGCTTCCACCTGCGCTTCGCTCAAGGTATGCACGAAGCGCGCCGGCTGCTTGGCCGAGACCATCTTCAGGCACGGGTCAGCTGCGATATGCTTCTGCCGCAAGGCCAGCTGGTAAAAGCGCTTGAGCACCGACAGGCGCCGGTTCGACGACGTCGCCTTGCTCTCGTCGTGGCGCGCGGCAAAATACGCTTCAATGTCAGCCGTGGACACCTCGTACAGGTTGTCGCGCCCGGGCCGCGCCACTTCCAGCCAGCGCGCAAACAAGCGCATGTCGCGCCGGTAGGCGTCCAGCGAGTTTTTCGACAGGCCGTCTTCCAGCCACAGGCTGTCGCAGAATTCATCGATCAGGGTGGCGTTGTCCAGCGCCAGCAGGCTGTTCATCATAAGTAAGCCGCCACGCCTTCATGCGCCAGCAGCCAGCGCTTCACGCCCAGATGAAAACCGCTGGCATCGTCTTGGTGGGCAAAGCCGCCCAGGCCACCAGCGGCCGTGACGCGGTGACACGGAATGAGCACGGGATACCAGTTGGCACCGCAGGCCTGGCCGACGGCGCGCGGCGCCGAACCGATCAGGCGCGCCACATCGCCATACGTGCGCACCTGGCCGCGCGGGATGCCCGCGATCGCCGCCCATACGCGTTGCTGGAAGGCGCTGCCCAGCACGGCCAGCGGCAGGTCAAAGACATCATCGGGGTCGACGAAATAGCGCGCCAGCTGCACGCACGCGCGCTCGGAGACGGCATCCTGCGCCGCCTTTTCGGCGAAGTGGGGCGGCAGGTAGACCAGTTCGCGCAACTGGCCGTCCTGCGCACGCACGCCCATGGCGCCGAATGGCGCGGCCACGATGGCACTGAACAGCTCACTCCCCTGTTGTTTTTTCATCTGCTAATCAAAGTTCAAGTGTGGCAAATATACAACCCTCAGGCACACGATGGTGCGCTCTGGCGATTATGCACCGTCTTCAGGCAGGTGGGCGGACGTTTCCCGCGCACGAAAAAAAAGCGCACCAGTCGGTGCGCTTCAAATATTGCTTCACGTTCCCGGTCGTTTGGGTCCGCCGGTGCCGGCTTGTGGCCGCAGACAGCTATGACTCAACAACTTCTGTGAAACGTGTGTCTCCTCAATATATCCCCGGTATCAATACCGTTTTTATAGACCACTCCCCCACCAACTTTGTTACCAATTCTGTATTTCAGCCTTGCTACCGGAGCGTATATGCAACTACGTATTTCCCCTTAAGGCTGCCCATCATAGCGCATTTATTCGGCCGGATCGACTTTTTTTGCACCATGACGGGGACAACTATTTTAATTGTAAATTAAATTTGGCAGCCACAGCGAGATTTGTGGTACGTAGGTAATCAAGCCCAGGAAGGCGAGCATCGTCAGCAGCCATGGCATCACGGCCACGGTCAGCTCGGAAATGCCCATCTTGGTGATGCCGGAAGCCACATACAGATTCAAACCCACGGGCGGATGGCACATGCCCACCTCCATGTTGACCACGATCAGGATGCCGAAGTGCACAGGATCGATACCCAGCTTCATGGCGACGGGGAACAGAATCGGTGCCATGATCAGCACGATGGACGACGGTTCCATGACGTTACCAGCCAATAACAGCAGTACGTTGACGACCAGCAGGAAGCTGATCACGCCCAGGCCCTTGCCCGTGATCCATTCGGCCATCGCCTGCGGGATGTTTTCGCTGGTCATCAGGAACGAGAACAGCACGGCATTCGTGATGATGTACAACAGCATCGCCGACATGGCGGCCGAATCGAGCAAGACCTTGCCCACTTGCTTGATCTTCAAGTCCTTGTAGACGAAGACGGCGATGATGAAGGCATACACGGCAGCCATGGCGGCCGCTTCCGTCGGCGTGAAGGCGCCCGAATAGATGCCGCCCATGACGATGACGATCAGCAGCAGGCCCCAGGCGCTCTTCTTGAAGGTGACGAAGCGTTCGCCCCAGCTGGCCTTCTTCATGCGCGGATAGTTGTGCTTGCGCGCCAAAAACCACGTGGTCAGGCCCAGCAGCATGGCCAGCATCATGCCGGGAATCACGCCCGCCATGAACAGCTTGCCCACAGAGGTGTTGGTGCTGACGGAATACATCACCATCACGATCGATGGCGGTATCAAGATGCCCAGGGCGCCCGAGGTGGTGATGACACCGGCGCCGAAGCCCCGTGGATAGCCCTGCTTGACCATGGCCGGCAGGATGATGGAGCCGATCGCCACCACGGTGGCGGGGCTGGAGCCGGAGACGGCGGCAAACAGCGCGCACGCCATCACGCCAGCCAGCGCCAGGCCGCCATGCCAGTGCCCCACCATGGAGCTGGCGAAGTTGATCATGCGCCGCGCCACCCCGCCATGCGTGAGGAAGTTACCCGCCAGGATGAAGAACGGGATGGCCATGATCTCGAATTTCTCGATACCCGTGAAAATCTTCAGGGCCACCGATTCGATGGGCACGCTGGTCATGGTAAACAGGAACGTGAGCACCGTCAGGCCCAGCGAAATGGAAATCGGCATGCCGGTCAGCATCAGCGCCAGCAGCAGTACAAAAATGATCAGCGCGTTCATGCCTTGGCTCCTTTTTCTTCAGCCGTCAATTCCTCTTCCAGCCCCTCGACGTGCGAGTGGTCGTGTTTCGGCAAGGCGCCCGTCTTGATGAAATGCACCATCACTTGCAGGAAGCGGAAGCACATCAGGTAGGAACCCAGCGGCACGGCCAGGTAGACCAGCCACATCGGCACTTCCATGTCGGCCGAGGTCTGGTCAGTGTGGCCAATCGACCATACGAAGCTGGCGCCCAGGGTCCCCACGATGCCCGTAAACAGGGCGCCGGCGGCCAGGCCAAAGACGATGAAGCGGTCGCGCCAGCGCGGGTTCATGCGGTTGATCAGCACATCGACGCCCACGTGGATGCCCGTGCGCACGCCATAGGCGGCGCCGAACTTGGCCATCCAGACGAACATGTAGATGCACAGTTCCTGGGCCCAGCTGGTATTGATTTGAATCAGGAAGTCTTGCAGGCCGGGAATCGGCAAGCCTGCCAGGTAGCGGTGCACGACCGCGACGAAAATGATGAAGGTGGCTGCGCCCATCAGGGACGCGATCAGCCACTCTTCCAGGTGATCCAGAAATTTCATGGTGGACTTTCAAAGAATGCGGGTACGCAGGCACCCGCGCAGGACGCGCAGGTGCCGGTGATACGGAACGACAGGGGATGCCCTGCCAGCCGCGCCAAGAGGCGCAGCAAACGCTTACTTCGCGCTTTCCTTGTTGATGGCCGAGATCAGATCCTTGCCGATGCGCGCTTCCATGGCCTTCTGCACGGGCGCCAGCGCGCGGCGCCACTCGGCCTGTTCCTGCACCGTCAAGGTATAGATCTGCGTCTTGCCCGCTTTCTTGATGGCGTCGAGGGCCTGGTCGTTGTCGCGCTGGGCGATGGCTTTTTCAAACGTGGTGGCCTCGCGCATGGCTTTTTCCAGCTGCGTGCGGATATCGGGCGGCAAGCCATCCCAGAATTTCTTGTTGACGATGACGGCATAGCCCAGGTAGCCGTGGTTCGACACAGTTACATGCTTTTGCACTTCATGCATCTTTTGCGTGTACATATTCGATGGCGGATTTTCCGTGCCGTCGACCACGCCCGTCTGCAGCGCCTGATACACTTCCGAGAAGGCCAGCACCTGCGGATTGGCGCCCAGCGCGCGCATTTGCGCGTCGAGTACCTTGGACGACTGAATGCGCATTTTCAGGCCCTTGAAGTCGGCCGGATTGTGCAGCGGCTTGTTGGCCGACATCACCTTGAAGCCATTGTCCCAGTAGGCCAGGCCCGTGATACCCTTGGGCTCCAGCTTCTTCAGCAGGCTCTTGCCGATTTCACCTTCGGTGACGTTGTACAGCGCCGTCTTGGTGGGGAAGATGTAAGGCAAGTCGAACGCTTCGAATTCCTTCACGCCCAGCGGGCCGAACTTGGCCAGCGATGGCGCCAGCATCTGCACGGCGCCCAGCTGCAGGGCTTCGAGTTCTTCCTTGTCTTTGTACAGCTGGCTGTTCGGGTACAGTTCGACCTTGACCTTGCCATTCGTGGCTTTTTCAGCCAGTTGCTTGAAGCGCTCGGCGGCCTGGCCTTTCGGCGTGTCGGTCGCCACGACGTGGCTGAACTTGATGACGATGGGGGCTTGCGCGTAAGCGTGGACGCCGGCGGTGGCGCCGATGGCTGCGCACAGCGCGACGAACAGGGTTTTCATTTGCGGCAGTTGCATTTTTGTCTCCTGAGTGGTTTTTTTAAAAAACTTTATTATTTGTCTACTTGAATATTGTGCCAAAGAAACCGCCCCGGCTATTGTGGTTAACCACAATAGCCGGCCCCCGATAAGCCGCTACCCTGCCAGCCATGCCGACTCCCCCAACCCTTGCGCGCCGCTTCAAGCTATCGAGCCCGATGCGCTGGCTGCTGCCCGTCATCCTGCTGCTGCTGTTCCTCTCCATCCTGTTCTGGCTGCCCTGGCAGGCGCGCCAGATGGAGAGCAACGAGCGCCAGGAGCAGCTGATCGCCGACACCCTGTGGGTCGAGCAAACCATCCGCTTCCAGCTGGCGCGCAACGAGGAAAGCTTGTTCAACCTGGGCGTGGACATCGCCAGCAGCTCCCTGTCGGCGGAAAAAGTACATGAACGGCTGCAGCAGATGTTGCGCAATGGCCGCGAATTGCAGCGCGTGCTGTGGCTCGACACCAGCGGCAAGGTGCTGGCCAGCAGCGACAACAGCCTGCCGCATGCCCTGTCGTTTTCGCCGGCCTCGCTGACGGCGGCCGACAATGCGCGCCGACTGCACCGGGGCCAGTACGCCCAACCTTCGCAGCAGACGGGCTTTCCCGACGCGCCGCCGGGCGCCATGCTGATGGATTACCACCAGCCCTTGTTCGATGGCCAGCGCTACGTGGGCAGCCTGGTGGCAACCTACCAGATCAGCAGCCTGCTCGATGAAATGGTGCCGTGGTGGTTCGCCCAGGATAACCAGATTTCGCTGATCGACCGCGACGACAAGGTGCTGGCGCGGCGCGCCGCCGCCGGTCCCGGCCACGGCGTGTACACGCACAAGCGCGCGCTCGACGTGCCCGGCGCCACCATCATACTGTTTACCGACAGCGTGAAAAGCCAGCCCAAGCTGCTGCCCAATTTGCTGGTCGGCTCCGTCATCGCCCTGTCGCTGGGTTTGCTGTGGAGCTTGCTGGCACTGTGGCGGCACATTTCGCGCCGCCTGGTGGCCGAAGGGGCGCTGCGCCAGCAGATGCTGTTTCGCACGGCGATGGAAAACTCGCTGGTGACAGGCATGCGCGCGCGCGACCTGGAAGGCCGCGTCACGTATGTGAATCCCGCGTTCTGCCAGATCGTCGGTTATCCTGCCGAGGAAATCCTGGGACGCCTGCCGCCCATGCCCTACTGGGTGCCGGAAGCACTGGAGGAATACCAGCAGCGCTTCGTCAAGGCGCTGGCCGGCAATCCCACGCCGCAGTTTGAAACCTATTTCCAGCGCCCCGACGGCACGCGCGTGCCGGTGCTGATCTTCGAAGCGCCGCTGGTGGACAAGAACGGCCAGCAGACAGGCTGGATGGGCTCCGTGCTCGACATCTCGGACCGCAAGCGGGTCGAAGAACTGAATCGCCAGCAGCAGGAAAAGCTGCAAACGAGTTCGCGCCTGGCCACCATGGGCGAGCTGGCATCGATGCTGGCGCATGAACTGAACCAGCCGCTGGCGGCCATCTCCAGCTACACCACGGGCGCGCTGAACCTGATCCGCCGCGCGATCGAGCATGGCGCGCCCGTCGATCCGAACACGCTGAAGCCGGCGCTGGAGCAGGCCGGCGCACAAGCGCAGCGGGCCGGCCAGATCATCCGCAGCGTGCATGATTTCGTGCGCAAGAGCGAACCGCAGCGCCAGGATATCGCCATCCGCACGCTGATCGACGGCATCCGTGCGCTGATCGACCTGCAGGCACGCAAATACTATGTCACCATCCAGGAAGAAATCCCTGCCGACCTGCCGCTGCTGCGCGCCGATCCCGTGATGATCGAGCAAGTACTGCTGAACCTGACGCGCAACGCCATCGAGGCCATGCAGGATGCGGCGCCCGGACGGCGTATCATGCGCCTGCGGGCCAGCCACGATGCGCAGCAAGGCATGGTGACGGTGGACGTGATCGACCATGGCCACGGCATTGCGCAAGACGTGGCCGAGCGACTGTTCTCGCCGTTTTTCTCGACCAAGTCCGAAGGCATGGGCATGGGCCTGAACATCTGCCGCACCGCCATCGAATTTCACGGCGGCGCGCTGACCTTCAGCGCCAACCCCGCTGGCGGTACTATCTTTACATTCAGCGTGCCGGCTGCGCCGCGCGCGCCGCACTAAGCGACAACAACGACAAGCCGGAGACACCATGCTACACATCATTGACGACGAAGAGGTCGTACGCGACTCGCTGTCCTGGCTGGCCGCCTCGCGCAGCATCGACGCACGCATCTACGCCAGCGCCCAGCAATTCCTCGATAGCCTCGACGGCAGCTTCGACGCCGCCGGCGACTGCGTGCTGCTTGACGTGCGCATGCCCGACATGAACGGCATCGCCCTGTTCGACCAGCTGGTCAAGCGCGACCTGACGGCGCGCCTGCCCGTGATTTTCCTCACCGGCCACGGCGACGTGCCGATGGCCGTCGACAGCCTGAAACGGGGCGCCTTCGATTTCTTTGAAAAGCCGTTCAACGACAACGACCTGATGGACCGCGTGCAGCAGGGTCTGGCCAACTCGCGCCAGGCGGGCGAGCTGGCCGCCGTGCATGCGCGCCTGGCCACCCTGTCGACGCGCGAACGCGAAGTGCTGGACCTGATTTTGGCGGGCAAGATGAACAAGGTGGTGGCCGACAAACTGGGCATCAGCATGCGCACCGTGGAAGTGCACCGCGCACATATCTTCGACAAGATGCAGGTCAAGACGGCGGTGGAGCTGGCGGGGTTGTTGAAGTAAGTTGAAATCTGGGGTCAGACCCTCAAACGCGTTGACGTAATATCATACGTCGACGCATGAGGGGGCTGACCCCGGCTTTAATCAGTCGTCATGGTGCTCATGGTGCTCTTCCACTCCATGCTTCCAGTAACTTGCCACATGCAGATGCTGCTTCGGCACGCCGGCGTCGATAAAGTGCCCGCGCAAACCCTGCACCTGTGCATGCTCGCACGCGACCCACACATAGCCGTCGCCATCCTGCGGCCAGGCGACTTGCGCCAACGCTTCCAGTAGCAGCGGCCCCTTGCGGCCATTGCGCGCCACCCAGCGCAAGTCCAGCTGCGCCGCGCTGTTCAACGCGATCTGTTCGCCGTCTTCTACGATCTCGATCACGGCAATCGCCCGCGCCGTGGCCGGCAGCTGCTCCAGGCGGCGGGCGATGGCCGGCAGGGCCGTCTGGTCGCCCACCAGCACATACCAGTCGAAATCGAGCGGCACCAGCATCGAGCCGCGCGGACCGCCCACGCCCAGGGTCTGGCCGGGCACGGCTTGCGCCGCCCACAGTGATGCAGGCCCGTCGCCATGCAGCACAAAGTCGATTTCCAGCTCGCGCCGTTCTGCGTCGTAGTGGCGCGGCGTGTAGTTGCGGGCGATGGGACGCGTCCCTTGCGCGTACTGGATCGGGTTAGCGCCGTTGCCCAGAACAGGAAGCACGGGGGTAGTCTCGCCCGGGGCGGGGAAGAACAGTTTGACGTGATCGTCGTGCGCCGGCGAGACAAAGCCTTCCAGGTCGTCGCCGGCCAGCGTGATGCGGCGCATGTGCGGCGTCAGCTGCTCGGTGCGCACGACGGTCAGCGCGCGCAGTTTCAAGTCGTGGCGCACGCGCTCGATGGCATGCGGGCGTGGTGCTGCTGGTGATGCAGTAGTCATCGCTTATCCTTGTAAAGTAGGCTCAGTGGCCGTCGACGATGGCGTTCGCCGCCTGTTCGAGCACGGCGGACACGCGCTCGGCTTCCGCTTCACTCCAGTTGGTCTTGTTCAGCAGCAGCGCATGCTTGAGGGTGTGCATGGCCTGGTGCACGCGCTCGGGCAAAGCCTTGCGCGCCTGGACGCGGGCGAACATGTCGAGGCGGGCCAGGATGCCGTCCACCTGGGCGCGGTTCTCGTCGAGATACGCGCGCCCCAGGTCCGTGATCGTGTAAAGCTTCTTGCCGCTGGCGCTTTCGCCCGACGTGACGTGATCCTGCTCTTCCAGCAGGGTCAATGTCGGATACACGGCACCCGGGCTGGGGGCATACGCGCCGCCGCAACGCTCTTCGATGGCCTTGATGATTTCATAGCCGTGGCGCGGGCTGATTTCGATCAGCGCCAGCACGATCAGCGGCAGGTCGCCACGGCCGAAGACGCGCTCGGCCCGTTCGCCGCGACCGCCGCGGCCACCGGGACCGCCATGGCCCATGCCGTCGCCGCGCTCGTCGAAGCCGCGCGGACCGCGGCCGTGCATGAAGTGATCAGGGTTGTGTTCGTGGCGATGCTCGCCGTGATGGTGGTGGTGATGTTGGCCGCAATGACCGTGTTCTGCGTGGTGTGAGTTTCTCATGTTTTCTCTTTAAAGATATATCGTTAGTAGGTATCTCTATTTTATAACGATATATCGATAAGTCAAGGAAGAATTTGTTATGCTGGACTTTTCATCCTCAGGAGGCCAGCCATGCCCGACAAATCCGTCGCGGAAAAAATGCTCGTGAAAAATGCGCAGGCGCTGGCCGTGCTGAATGACGGCGGCGAGCACGATGCCCTGCTGGCGCAGTTGCCGCCGGAGCGACTGGTACGGGAAGCAGAAAGCGCCGACTGGATCGTGCTGTTTGCGCGCAGCCGCGCGGAACTGGACCGGTACCTGCCGGTGGCGCAGGCGCGCCTGGCGCCTGGCGGCGCGGTCTGGGTGGCGTACCGCAAGGGCGGCGCGAAGGCGGGCAGCGACATCCACCGCGACGATATCCGCCACTTTGCGCAAACCGTGGGGCTCGACAGCGTGGCGATGATCGCCATCGATAGTGAGTGGTCGGCGCTGCGCCTGAAGCAGGTTTAAACGAAAATCAAACGATACCGTGCAGTGTCAGCGCCCACTCGACGTGCTCGCGCACGATGGCCGACGGGTGGTCGCGGCGCGACAGCAGGGCCGCGACGATGTCGTCCTGGCCACGGGCCTTGGCGGCCGCATTGCCCATGCCGACGGCCAGGTTGCGCAGCCAGCGCTCATGGCCGATGCGGCGGATGGCGCTGCCTTCCATGCGGCGGTTGAATTCCTCTTCCGTCCAGGCGAACAATTCCACCATGCCGGCGCTGCCCAGGCTGTGGCGCTCGTCGAAATCGGGCACCACGGCGCGCTGGGCGAACTTGTTCCACGGGCAGACCGTCTGGCAATCGTCGCAGCCATACACCTTGTTGCCGATCAGGGGGCGCATCTCGACGGGAATGGCGCCCTTCAATTCGATGGTCAGGTAGGAGATGCAACGGCGCGCGTCGAGCTGGTACGGCCCCAGGATGGCTTGCGTCGGGCATACCGTGATGCACGCCGAGCACTGGCCGCAGCGCGGCGTCTCCGGCGGGTCCACCGGCAACGGCACGTCGACCAGGATTTCGCCGAGGAAGAAGAAGGAACCGCCCTGGCGATTGATCAGCAAGGTGTGCTTGCCGCGCCAGCCCAGCCCTCCCTTTTGCGCCAGCTCGACTTCCATCACGGGCGCCGAGTCGCTGAAGACGCGGTAGCCGAAGTCGCCGATCTCTCCCTTGATGCGCTCGGCCAGCTGCTGCAGGCGTGAACGCATTACCTTGTGATAGTCGCGGCCCCGCGCATACACGGAGATCACGGCCGCCGCAGGATCGGCGTCACGCGCCGCCTCGTGCGCGCGCCAGTCCGGGCCCAGCGCCGGCGGCAGATAATTCATGCGCGCACTGATGGCGCGCACCGTGCCCGGCACCAGTTCGGCCGGGCGCGCACGCTTCATGCCATGGCTCGCCATGTAGTCCATTTCGCCGTGGTACCCTGCATCGAGCCAGGCTTGCAAGGGCGCTTCCATGTGCGACAGGTCCACGTCGGCAATGCGCACCTCGGCAAAACCCAGCTCGCGCCCCCATTCTTTAATGGTGCGCGCCAGGACGGCGAGATCGGTGACGGTGGCAGACATAGGGGACTTTACGGAAAACGGCAGGCGCGCGGGCGGTTACAATGACAGCAGCCTCCATTTTATGCGATACAGAAGATAATGACCGAACACTTCACAGCCCACCTCCACGACGAAGCCGGCACCGCCGCGCTGGGCGCCGCACTGGCGCGCGCGCTGGCACCGGGCCTGGCGATCTACCTGCACGGCGACCTGGGTGCCGGCAAGACCGCCCTCACACGCGCGCTACTGCACGCGGCCGGCCATGCGGGCCACGTCAAAAGCCCCACCTATACGCTGTCCGAACCGTACACGGTGCAGCTCGATGGCCAGAGCGTCAACGTCATCCACTTCGACCTTTACCGCATGGGCAGCGCCGAGGAGTTTCTCGATGCCGGTTTTCGCGAAGACTTCGACGGCCGCAATATCTGCATCGTCGAATGGCCGGAGAAAGCCGAACCGGTGCTGCCGCCGGCCGACCTGAATATTTATTTGAACGTTGCGGGGTCAGGACGTGATGTAGAATTGCAAGCGTCTTCTGAATTGGGTCTGTCATGCCTTCACCGTCTCAAATTCGCCCCGAACCTTTGATCTCCTCGCCCATCACCCGGCGCACGGTACTCAAGGCCGGCGGCACCCTGCTGTTGTCCGTGTTCGCGCCCATGTCGGCGATGGCGGCGCAAATTCTCGCCGTGCGCGTCTGGCCGGCCGAGGACTACACGCGCGTCACCCTGGAAAACGACAGCATCCTGAAGGCGACCCACTTCATCGTCAAGGACCCGGAACGGCTGGTGGTCGACATCGAAGGACTGGAGCTCAATCCCACCTTGAAGGGCCTGGTGGCGAAGATCCAGTCGAACGATCCGTACATCAAGCAGGTGCGCGTGGGCCAGAACCGGCCCAACGTGGTGCGCCTGGTGTTCGACCTGAAGGAAGAAGTCACGCCGCAGCTGTTTACCCTGCCGCCGGCCGGCTCTTACAACCACCGCCTGATCTTCGACCTGTATCCCGTGCGCGAGCCGGACCTGATCGCGCAGATGATCGAAAAGGGCGACTGGTCGAGCGACCCGGCCAAGCCACCGATGGCCGGCACGCATACGCCGCCCCCCGCGCTGCCCCTGCCCGACAGCGGCAAGCCGCCCGTGGCCGTCGTGCCGCCGGTGGCGACCATCGTGCCGCCCGTGCCCGATATCCGCCCGGAACAGCGCCCTGAAGCACGCCCCCTGCCAGGCCAGAAAGTGGTGCGCATGATTACCATCGCGCTCGACCCCGGCCACGGCGGCGAAGACCCTGGCGCCATGGGCAGCCGGGGCAGCCGTGAAAAAGACGTGGTGCTGGCCATCGCCAAGCGCCTGAAAACCAAGCTGGAACTGCAACCGAACATGCGCGTCATGCTCACGCGCGACGCCGATTTCTTCGTCCCGCTGGGCATGCGCGTGGAAAAAGCGCGCAAGGTGCAGGCCGACCTGTTCGTCTCCATCCACGCCGATGCGTTCATCCAGCCGACGGCGCGCGGCTCGTCCGTCTTCGTACTGTCCGAGAAAGGCGCCACCTCGACGGCCGCGCGCTGGCTGGCCAACAAGGAAAACCAGGCCGACCTGATCGGCGGCGTGAACGTGAAGAACCACGACAAGCAGCTGGCCAGCGTGCTGCTCGACCTGTCGACGACGGCGCAGATCAATGACAGCATGAAGCTGGGCAAGGCCGTGCTGCGCGAAATCGGCGGCATCAACCGCCTGCACAAGGGCTCCGTCGAGCAGGCCGGCTTCGCCGTACTCAAAGCACCCGACATCCCCTCCATCCTGATCGAGACGGCTTTCATCTCGAATCCGGAGGAAGAAGCCAAGCTGACCGACAACGGCTACCAGGACCAGATGGCCGACGCCATCGTCACGGGCATCAAGAATTACTTTGCCAAGAATCCGCCGCTGGCGAAAAGCCGTTTGACCTGACATGGACACCCGCATGAGCAAGAGCTTTTTTGGCCAGTTGCCGGCCGTGACCATCCGCGCCGCCGATGGCGCGCAGGCCACCGTCACCCTGTACGGCGGCCACCTGGTCGCGTGGCAGACCAGCGATGGCCAGGAGCGCCTGTTCTGCAGCCGTGCATCCAGCCTCGATGGCAGCCGCGCCATCCGTGGCGGCGTACCCGTGATCTTTCCCCAGTTCGGCGCGCGCGGCACGGGCATGCGCCACGGCTTTGCGCGCGTGGCGACCTGGCAGCTGGAATCGACCGGCGAAGCCGATGGCGCCGCCCATGCGGAATTTACCTTGCAGCACACGGATCTGCCGGCGGCGATCAGCGCCACCTGGCCCTGCGCCTTCACCCTGCGCCTGCGCGTGGCAGTGCAAGGCCAATCGCTGGAGCTGAGTCTGTCCGTGCACAACACGGGCGAGCAGGCGTTCCCGTTTTCGGCCGCCCTGCACAGCTATTTTGCGATTGATCAATTGAGCGAGGCGCGCGTTGGCGGCTTGCAGCGCGTGCGCTATTCGGACGAGACGCCGCAGGATGCCTTGCAGGCGGAAGAGCTGCTGCAGTTTGCAGACAAGTTGGACCGCATCTACTACCAGCTACCGGGCGCCTTGAGCCTGCAGTCTGGCAGCCACACCCTGCGCCTGGAGCAGCAGGGCTTTACGGATGCCGTCGTGTGGAACCCCGGTGCGCAAGACGCAGCCGCCCTGCCCGACCTGGCCGACGACGAATACCAGCGCTTTATCTGCATTGAGCCGGCCCTGATCCAGCCCGATACGCTGGCTGCCGGCGCCGCGTGGACCGGCCGCCAGCGCCTCGCATTTATTTAATTCGACTCTTTGATGATGCGGCCATTCCCCGGTTGGATGGGACGTGCATTCAAGGGGTACAAGCGGCTGAACAGCGCCATCTGCGCCGGCGAGGCCTGGACCGGCTGCTTCATCACCAGCCACAGCACGCCTTCGCTGCAAGGCGGCTCCGTCATCGATCCCATGTAGGTGTAGTAATCGCGCCGCGCCGGCAGCATCTCGGCCGGGTCGAGCAGGATGGTGGGCTGCATGGTCTCGAATTTTTCCAGCGGCAGGTTGTTCCACACCGTCTGGATGGTCGCTTGCGGCGCGCCGCGCTCCAGCAGCAGCGCCAGCACGGCTTGCCGGCCTTCCGCGTCGCGGTGCACCAGGTGCACCACCATTTCAAAGGCCTTGCCATTGATGCGCTCTTCGGACGGGCGGTGGAAATGGAACTGCTGCAGCTCGAACATGCGGTTCTGCACCGTGATGTAATTGCCGCCACTCACCCCCACCTGCACCGTGTGACCATTGTCGACCACATTGAATGACGACGGGTGGTAGTCAAAGCTGATCTGTTCGAGGTCCACCTTCATGCCATCGCGGAGATCGATCGGCGACTGGCGGCTGCCATTGCCGCACTTGGCCCAGTCGACATTGATCTTGCTCCAGTTGGCCGGGCCGCTGTCGCCCTCGTACGACCAGTGCGTGCCGCGCGGCACGGGAGGTGGTGGCGGTGGCGCCGCTTTCACCACGGCGGCGCGCTTGGCGCGGGCGGCGGCGCGGGCCGCCTGGGTCGCGCGCATTTCCGCAAGGCGCGTCGCGATACGTTCGGACAGGTCGACTTCGGCCGCTTCTTCCTGCTCGCGCGCCGTGGGCGCGACGACGACTGGCGCCTTGACCTCCTTACCCTTGAGCTCCTTGCCCTTGACCGATTCGGTCAGGGTTTTCATGGCGGCCGCGCGCGCCGACGCCGATATGGGCGCGGATGCGGCGGCGGTCGACGAAGCGGGGGCATCTTTGGCGCTAGCCGTAAACGCCATCGCGGCAAGGCTGCAAGCTAACAGGGCGCTCAAATGTCGCATGGAAATCCAGAAAGTGAGAATACCTTCTGGTTTACGGCTGGAAAGCAACAAAACTTGAATCAGCGTGCGAGTAAAACAAAAACAACGAAGAGAAAAACGGGATCCGGGGCCTGCTGCGGGCTGTGCCGCAGCGCGCTTGCCCCGGATCCATGCGGCCTTACGCCGACTTGCCGACCATGCGCTTGTAGAGTTTCCACATGCCGCCCAGTACCACCGGCACGACGGCGGCGCCGACACCGATCAGCACGATCAAGGTCAGGTGGTCGCGGATCCACGGGATATTGCCGAAGAAGTAGCCTGCCGTCACCAGACCGACCACCCACAACAGGGCGCCCGTTACGTTATACATCTGGAAGCGCGCATGCGTCATGTCGGAAATACCGGCCACGAAGGGAGCGAAGGTGCGCACCACCGGCACGAAACGGGCCAGGATGATGGTCTTGCCGCCGTGCTTTTCAAAGAACTCATGCGTACGGCGCATGGCATCCTTGTTGATCCAGCGGTAATCGTGGGTAAACACCCTTTGCCCGATGGCCTCGCCTATCCAGTAATTGAGCGTGTTCCCCGTGACGGCCGCCGTCACCAGCAAGGCAATCAGCAAGCCCAGGTGCATCTGTCCCGTCGCGCAAAACGCGCCGGCGATAAACAATAAGGTATCCCCAGGGAAGAAGAACAGCACCACGAGGCCTGTCTCACAAAAAATAATGGCAAACAGCACTGCATACACGAGGGTACCGTACTGCTCGATCAAGAGACCCAGCGTCTTGTCGACATGTACGATCATGTCGAGGAATTGCACAAAATCCATATATTTTTCCCTAAAGGTAGCGGCGGAATCATACACCACCCGGCCAGCGCAACGGCAGTCCCCGGGCCGATATTTCAGGATTAATTATGTGGCGCCCTTGCGCGAGTGGCAATTTAAGTAAAGGTTAAGGAAATAGCCGCGTCAACTTGCTCAGGCCAGTCTTCCTGCGCGCATGCCATGTTCGGCCGTACAATGTTTTTTGAGCGAAATATTGCCATTCCGGTATACACTTTCTGACCGGTGCAATCCGCACCGACCAGGAGAGAATATGTATCTGCATCCACTGAGCGGCCTGACCATGGCCGCCGTGCTGGGCCTTGCCCAGTTGTCCGCCCACGCGGCGCCCGTCCAGATCAAGGCGCCCGCCGAACTGCCCGCCAAGGCGACGCTCGCCGACGTGATCAAGGCCTCGAAACCGTCCGACTGGCGTCCACTGGACCCGGACAACACCCTGTACCTGGAGATTCCCGCCGGCCGCGTGGTGATCGAGCTGGCGCCCGACTTCGCTCCCAGGCACGTGGCCAATATCAAGGCCCTGGTGGCCGAACAGTATTACGACGGCCTGGCCATCACGCGCGCGCAGGACAACTGGGTAGCGCAGTGGGGCGATCCGAACGAGAAAAATCCCAAGCCCATTTTGCATGCCCAGCGCACCCTTCCCGGCGAATTCACCGTGCCCTTGAAAAACATCAAGAGCTTCACGCGCCTGCCGGACGTCGATGGCTATGCGCCGCAGGTGGGCCATTCGAACGGCTTCCCGTCCGCGCGCGATCCGAAAACCGGCACGGCCTGGCTCACGCATTGCTATGCCACCGTGGGTGTGGGCCGCGACAGTGCCAGCGACAGCGGCGGCGGCACGGAGCTGTACGCCGTCATCGGCCAGTCGCCGCGCCACCTGGACCGCGACATCACGGTGGTCGGACGCGTGGTGGCCGGCATGCCGCTGCTGTCGACCCTGCCACGGGGCGCGGGACCCATGGGCTTTTATGACAGCCCCGAGAAAAACGTGACGATCAAGGCCATCCGCCTGGCCGCCAGCGTACCGCCAGAGCAGCGCGCGAACCTGGAAGTGATGCGCACCGACAGCGCCGCCTACCAGGCCGTGCTGGAAGCCCAGCGCCATCGCGGCGGCCCCTGGAGCAAGGTCACGGCCGGCCACGTCGACCTGTGCAATGCGCCGATACCGGTGCGGGAAGTGGCGAAGTAGGCCAACCTTGAGCCCAAGAACAAGGGCTGGGGTCAGTCTCTTCGAGATCGGGATACGTCCCATTGGGGCGTATCCCCCCGACGGGTCTGACGCCGGTATAATCGCAGCATGAACGCTCCCATCACGCCCCACCGCCCGATCCAGGCCTTGCCTGACCAGTTGATTTCGCAAATCGCCGCCGGCGAGGTGGTCGAGCGGCCATCCGCCGTCGTCAAGGAATTGCTGGAAAACGCGCTCGACTCGGGTGCCACGCAGATCACGGTACGGCTGGAAGAAGGCGGCGTGAAACGCATCGCGATTACCGACAATGGCCGCGGCATCGACAAGGAACAGCTGCCGCTGGCCCTGGCGCGCCACGCCACTTCGAAAATCGCCTCCCTGCACGACCTGGAAAACGTGGGCACCCTGGGCTTTCGCGGCGAGGCGCTGGCATCCATCGCCTCGGTGGCCGCCGTCACCCTGACCTCGCGCACGGCGGACGCTGCCCATGCGTGGGAAATCATCGGCTCGCACAATGGCAGCGTCTCGCCGTCGTCCGGTGCGCACGGCACCACGGTGGACGTGCAAGACCTGTATTTCAACACGCCCGCGCGGCGCAAATTCCTCAAATCGGAACAGACGGAGTACGGCCACTGCGCCGAAGTGGTGCGCCGCATCGCCCTGGCGCGGCCCGACGTGGCGTTCTCGCTGTCGCACAACGGGCGCACCATCGACCAGTGGAATATCAGCGAACTGGCCAAGCGCAGCGCCCACATCCTCGGCAATGATTTTGCCGAGGCGCGCCTGGCGCTGGACGAATCGGCCGGCACCCTGCGCATTCATGGCTTTGCCGGATTGCCGACGGCGTCCAAGGCGCGCGCCGACGGCCAGTTCTTTTATGTCAATGGCCGCTTCGTGCGCGACAAGCTGCTGGTGCATGCCGTGCGCATGGCCTACCAGGACGTGCTGCATGGCGACCGTTTTCCCTCGTACGTGCTGGCGCTCGACCTCGATCCGGCCCTGGTCGACGTCAACGTGCACCCGTCGAAGATCGAAGTGCGCTTCCGCGACAGCCGCTCCGTGCACCAGTTTGTCTTCCATGCGGTGCAACGCGCGCTGGCGCAGACCTCGGCGACAGCCTTCGGCAGCGTGCCGGCGCCGCTGCCGGCCGCCTCCAGCCTGAGCGGTGGAGACAACGGCGCGGGTGCGGGTGGCCCCGGCATCTGGCGTCGCGAGCAGACACAGACCTCGTTCGGCACGCAATTCACGAACACCTTTGCGCCCGCCTCGCCCGGCGCGGCCCGCCCCTTCTTTGCCGATGCGCCAGGCGTGGCGCAGGACACGGCGGCCTACGGCACCCTGTTCGGCGGCGGCACCGCCAGCTCTCCCATCGCGCAGGTCGAGCCCTACATCGCCTCGCCTGAAGCGATGGCGCGCGAAGAATACCCGCTGGGCTTTGCCCTGGCCCAGCTGCATGGCATCTACATCCTGGCGCAAAATACCAAGGGCCTGGTGCTGGTCGACATGCACGCCGCGCACGAGCGCATTCTGTACGAACAGCTGAAAAACGCGCTGCAGGCGCAAGTCTCGGGCCAGGACATGCAGGTGCAATCGCTCTTGATCCCCGTGACGTTTTACGCAGATGCCATTGAAGTGTCGACGGCGAATGAAAACCAGGAGACGCTCAAGGCGCTGGGCTTCGATATCGCCGCCCTGTCACCCACCACCCTGGCCGTGCGTTCCGTACCGACCCTGCTGAAAAACGCCGACGCGCAAACGCTGGCGCGCGACGTGCTGCGCGACGTGCGCGAATATGGCGGCTCGCGCGTGCTGATCGAGCGCCAGAACGAATTGCTGGGCACCCTGGCCTGCCACACGGCCGTGCGCGCCAACCGGATCTTGTCGGTACAGGAAATGAACGCCCTCTTGCGCCAGATGGAGAGCACGGAACGCGCCGACCAGTGCAACCATGGCCGGCCCACATGGGTGCAGGTCGAGATTAACGCGCTAGACAAATTATTCCTGCGCGGGCAATAAACTTCCGGGGTCAGACCCGCCGGGGGGAAGCGGCCCAATGGGACGTATCCCGATCTCGAAGAGACTGACCCCAGCCTTTGCCTTGGGGCTCCCACCGCAAACACATCACAAAGCACCATGAAAAACACCCCACACCTCCCCCTGGCCGTCGCCATCATGGGCCCCACGGCCAGCGGCAAAACGGCCAGTGCGCTGGCCATCGCGCAAGCCATCCCGTCCGAAATCATTTCCGTCGATTCCGCCCTCGTCTACCGGGGCATGGATATCGGCACGGCCAAGCCGTCGAAAGAAGAACTGGCCCAGGTCCCACATCATTTGATCGACATCATCGACCCGCTGGACGCCTATTCGGTGGCGCAGTTTCGCAACGATACCCTGCGTCTGGTGAGTGAAATCACGGCGCGCGGCAAGCTGCCACTGCTGGTCGGCGGCACCATGCTGTACTTCAAGGGTCTGGCCGATGGCCTCGACGACTTGCCCGGTGCCGATCCTGTTCTGCGCGCCCAGCTGGAAGAGGACGCGGCCGCCATCGGCTGGCCCGCCATGCATGCGCGTCTGGCGCAGCAAGACCCCGTCACGGCCGCGCGCCTGGCGCCGCAGGACGCGCAGCGCATCGGCCGCGCGCTGGAAATCATCGCCCTGTCCGGACAGCCCATGTCGGCCCTGCTGGCCCTGCGCGAAAAGACCGTGCTGCCATTTCAATTACAGTCGTTTGCGTTGGAGCCATCGGACCGCGCCGTGCTGCATGCGCGCATCGCCACGCGCTTCGACATCATGCTGAAAAACGATGCCCTGCTCGACGAAGTGGAAGGGTTGCGCCGGCGCGGCGACCTGCATCCCGGCTTGCCATCCATGCGCTGCGTGGGCTACCGCCAGGCCTGGGAGTACCTCGATGGCCGCATCGACCGCGCCGCCTTGCGCGAGACGGGCATCATCGCCACGCGCCAGCTGGCCAAACGCCAGCTGACCTGGCTGCGCTCGATGCCGGAACGTATCGTCATCGATTGCCTGGGCTTAGACCCGGCCAGCGCCATGCTGGCACAAATCGTCCCGTTGCTAAAATAAGCGTCGCCACACAACCACCGGCCAGACGCTAGG